>JAOZQU010000120.1 GCA_029932055.1 Desulfocapsa sp. | reverse complement strand
ATTCAGCGTGTTGTTGTTAAGGCATATTATTTCAAAAAGCACGTCATTCCCGGAAACTACCCTCGGGCTTGTCCGGGGTAGTTTCCGGGAATGACGGATTTTATAAAGTTTTAGCCCAAAAGAATATAAAATCCAGGGTCTGTAAAATTACGCTGAATAGTTCCAAAATATGAAAGATAAAGACCAACCTACCAGCCTGATGAATTTCACTGCCAAAAAAAATTCTCGGAGTCTACGCTGACCTGATTTTTTATGATAGCAGTTCAGAAGTAAGGGACTAATTTTTTATTTGAATAAGTATTTTTTTAAAGGAGTAAGAAATGGATAGTGGAGATACCGCATTTATGCTCATTGCCACGGCAATGGTAATGCTTATGACGCCAGGATTGGCGCTTTTTTACAGTGGGTTGGTACGGAGTAAGAACGTACTGTCCACCACCATGCAGAGCTTTGTTTGTCTGGGTGTCATGACGATTATATGGGTTTTGTATGGATACTCACTGGCCTTTGGGCCAGATGTCGGCCATTTTGTAGGGAATTTAGATTTCGTAGGCCTCAAAAATGTAGGGCTTACCCCCGGGCCCTACTCCGATACTATCCCTGATCTGCTTTTCTGCGCATTTCAGTTGATGTTTGCCATTATTACACCGGCTCTTATCACAGGTGCCATTGCAGAGCGTATGAAGTTTTCAGCCTATCTGATTTTTATTATTTTCTGGGCAACTTTTGTGTACTTTCCAGTGTGCCATTGGGTATGGGGACAGGGTGGATGGCTTGGTGAAATGGGTGCTCTGGATTTCGCCGGTGGAACTGTTATTCATATTAATTCAGGCGCTGCAGCACTTGTGGCCTGTCTTATGCTTGGCAAACGAAAGGGCTATGGTCGTGATGCCATGCATCCTCACAGTCTGCCGTTGACAGTACTTGGTGCAGGATTACTCTGGTTCGGCTGGTTTGGTTTTAATGCAGGTTCGGCATTGTCTGCAGGTCCTGTGGCCGTACTTGCTCTTATGACCACACAGGTGGCCACTGGTGCCGGACTGCTGGCCTGGGTTCTTGCTGAGTGGAAAATGCAGGGGAAACCCACTGTTCTTGGTGCAGCATCAGGTGCCCTTGCCGGTTTGGTGGCAATCACGCCTGGCGCTGGTTTTGTCAGCCCCATGTCAGCCATAATCATGGGTGGAGTTGCTGGTGTTCTCTGCTATGCTGCCGTTGTTGCCAAAGGAAAGTTCGGTTATGATGATTCACTCGATGTCGTGGGTATCCATGGTGTTGGTGGGTTGTGGGGAGCGCTCGCCACAGGGCTGTTTGCATCCACTGCCGTAAATCCCGATGGAGCAAATGGTCTTTTCTTTGGAAATGCAGGACAGTTCGTCACTCAGGCCATTGGCGCAGGGGCAGCGATCGCTTATTCCGTAGTCTTGACCTTTATTATTCTTAAAGTGATAGACTTAAGCATTGGTTTACGTGTAGATATTGACGATGAAACTCAGGGCCTGGATGTTACGTCCCATGGAGAAGTCGGTTACAATATTTAAGCACTCCGGTTTGGAGATATTTTGAAAAAAGAGGAAAACTATGAAAAAGATTCAAGCGATTATAAAGCCTTTTAAGCTCGATGATGTAAAAGATGCTCTAACAGAGATCGGTATCAAAGGAATGACCATTTCTGAGGTGAAGGGCTATGGCCGTCAGAAAGGACATACTGAAATTTATCGTGGTGCTGAATATGTGGTTGATTTTATTCCCAAGGTCAATATTGAGATTGTAGTCACTGCAGACATGGTGGATCAGGTGGTGGAGACCATCAGAACTGCTGCCAACACCGGTAAGATCGGAGATGGGAAAATATTTGTTATTCCCATCGAACGTATCATTCGTGTTCGTACTGGTGAAGAAGATCACGATGCGGTTTAGTAAGTAGTTCTAGCTGACTATGTCAAAACTACGTGCCCAGAGAGAGACTCTTGAAGAGCTGTGGAAGAAGGGCTTGAAAGGTCAGGCCCTTCTTTCAGAACAGAGTCGATTGGTAGATGAGTTCATTGTCGACCTTTTTAATGGTGCGACTGATGGAAAGGAAAATGATTCTGTTGCTCTTGTTGCCCTTGGCGGCTATGGCCGCAGAGAACTTTTTCCATATTCCGACATTGATTTGCTGATCCTTTTTCGTGAAGATGCAAAAGAAGAAATGGAAACAGTGGCTAATGGAGTGCTTTATCCGCTGTGGGATACGGGACTCGATGTCGGGCATGGTGTACGGACAGTTGTCGAGTGTTTGAGCTTTGCAAAAGAGGACTTTTTCTTTCAGGTTGCCATGCTCGATGCCCGTCTGCTAGTTGGATCGGAATCTCTTTTTACGGAGTTGCTTGCGCATTACCGCACTGATTTTATAGAAGGTGCGCGGGACGAATTTGTACATGCCATGAAAATCTTTCGCAGCGAGCGAAGGGAACGCTTCGGCAGTCATAGTTATTTGCTCGAACCCAATATTAAAGAGAGTAAGGGCGGGATGCGTGATATCCAGGCCATGCTCTGGACAGCAATTGTTGTGTTTGGGTTGCCGGATATACACGCGATTGCGCGTGCCGGTATTCTTCAGGAGGAAGAAGAAACGGCATTTCTCGAATCCTGGAATATGCTTACCAGGATTCGAAACCGGCTCCATTATATTAGTGGCAAGAAAAACGATCAGCTCTATTTTGAGCAGCAGGAAGAAGTGGCTGCAGCTTTTGCTTATAAAAATAAAAAAGGTGTCCTGGGTGTTGAGCATTTCATGCAAGATCTCTATGGCCACCTTCAAACCATAGCTGTGACTACAGATCTTTTTTTTGATCATGTAGACGATGTACTTGGTTTTGCAGGAGGAACCGGGAAAAAGAACAGGGTTATTGAGAAGGGAGTAGAGGTTAGAAATAATCGTATCCATCTTACTGCCTCAGAGAATGACTTGACTGCCCGGCCCTATCTTTTGATGCGCTGTTTTCTGGCTTCTGCGAAAACAGGTTTTCCTGTTCATCACAGAACGAGAAAGCTGATCAGCCGTCACCTTGATCTGGTCACCGATAAGCTACGATCTTCAGCCAGGATGTCCAAACCATTTTTTGAGATTCTTGAATTTGGAGACAATATTCTGGCCGTGTTGGAAGTCATGCTTGAGACCGGTCTGCTTTCTTCGTATATTCCAGAGTTTGGACATATTGAATCGCTGGCCCAGCACGATGTTTATCACATTTATACAGTGGACAGGCATCTTTTGCAGAGTGTCGCAGACCTGCGAAAAGCTGCAAAGAGTGAAGAGTCTGTTTTTTTAAGCATAGCATCGCCACATATTCTCTATCTTGCTACCCTGCTACATGATATCGGAAAAGGGGCAGGCGGCGATCATTCCAGGATCGGCGCAGAGATGGTTGGTGCCGTTGGGCAACGTCTTGGGCTTGATGCGGCTGAATGTTCCTGCTTAGAGTTTGTGGTTCAATATCATCTTTTTATGCCTGAAAATGCGCTACGTCGTGATTTGAATGATGAGGCTTTTATCAGACGTTGCGCTGAGAAAATTGGAGACACCGAGCGTCTTGCAATGATTTATCTGATTGCAGTGGCGGACTCTCATGCTACCGGTCCTGCTGCCTGGAGTGACTGGAAGGGGACGCTTCTGTATGAGATGTATCTGAAGGTACATCCCTATCTCCAGTTCTCAGCAGTTGATGATGGCGTACAACAGGTGGATCAGGGTGTGGAGTGGCTTCGGGAGCGGGTTGCTTTTCTGCTTGCCACTGAGGAAGGTGTTCGTGTTGCTGTGGATGATCTGCCCACAGACTATCTTTTGAGTTTTACCCCTGAGGCTGTTGCTGCCCATGTGCGAACCCATCGCGATAATTTTCAGGTGCTGCAGCAAAAAGCGCTGATTTTTCCACAAAAACTGCGATCACAATGGTCCCTTCTTATTATGTGCAGGGATCGGAGCGGTCTGCTTGCCAAAATTTGTGGAGTGCTCAGCCTGCACAATCTTTCAGTACTGAATGCCCAGATTTTCACCTGGAAAGATGGAAGTGTTGTGGATGTTTTGGATGTACGACCAGGGGATGGTGTCCAGTATGAGGAAAAAGACTGGCAGGCTGTTAATGATGATCTGAATCTTGCTCTTAATCATCGGCTTGGGCTCGGTCACAGACTTTATAAAAAGTTGTCATCAGGATTGAAAAAGCGTAAGCGTCCTGCAGGGATCAGTGAGACACGTGTGGTGGTGGATAACGAAGCCTCGGATCAGTATACTATTATCGAAATTTATTCTTCAGATAGTCCCGGTCAGTTGTATCGTATCACTCAGACCCTGGCTGATTTTGGAATAAATATCTATCGTGCCTATATCGCAACAGAGGTGGAGCAGCTCATTGACGTTTTTTATGTGCTGGACAGTCAGGGGAAAAAGATAGCAGACTCACAATTTATCAAAGAATTGGAAGATGGTATTTTGTACGGAATTGGTGGTGTGACCTGAAAAAGAATTACAAAATTGTGCAATAATATTATTTTATTTTATTTATTTTCGCAAAATGGTAAGGATGTATGTTTTGTTGTTATGCTGTTTTTTTGCGAGAATACAGATAGTCCGATAAAAACCCATAGAGGGAAATTTCTTTCTTTTACCTGCGATTCAGGGAAGTGAGAGAGGTGTATTTAACTTCATTAAGGAGACCATGAAATGACCAGAGATGAAATTATGAGAACCATTGAGGAGGAAAACATTCACTTTTTCCGCCTCCAGTTTGTTGATATTTTCGGTTTTATGAAAAATGTAGCTATCCCAAGAAGCCAGATCGAGAAGGCTCTGGATGGAATGATGATGTTTGATGGCTCTTCCATTGACGGTTTTGTCCGTATCAATGAGTCTGATATGTATCTCAAACCTGATTATGATACCTTCACCATTCTTCCCTGGAGAAATCAGGAAGGTGTGGCAGCAGCAAGAATTATCTGTGATGTTGCTAAATCTGATGGGACTCCTTTTGAAGGTTGCCCAAGAAATAACCTGAAACGCGTTCTCGCTGAGGCCAAAGAGCTTGGTTACACCATGAACGTCGGTACTGAGGCTGAGTTCTTTCTGTTTGAGAAAGACGAAGAAGGTCGTGCAACCACCATCACCAATGACGTTGCCGGATATTTCAGTCTTGATCCTGAGGATACTGGAAATGATTGTCGTCGTGAGATCATCGAGACCTTGGAAAAGATGGGTTTTGAGATCGAAGCATCTCATCATGAGGTTGCCGAAGGTCAGCATGAGATTAATTTTAAATATTCTGATGCACTGACTGCTGCAGACAACACCATTACATTTAAGTGGGTTGTTAAATCTGTTGCTGCTCATTATGGCCTGTACGCCACATTCATGCCTAAACCGATTTTTGGTATCAACGGTTCCGGTATGCACACCAATCAGTCACTGTTTGATGCAGATGGCACTAATGTTTTCTTTGATGACAACGGGCCTCTTAAGCTTTCTGAAACCGCATATCAGTATATTGCCGGTTCTTTGAAAAATGCACGCGGTTTTGCTGCTGTTACCAATCCACTGGTAAACTCCTACAAACGTCTTGTTCCAGGGTATGAGGCTCCGGTTTATGCTGCATGGTCTGCATCTAACCGTTCCGCACTTGTTCGTATTCCAGCTTCACGTGGGCTGGGAACCCGTACTGAGATTCGCTGTCCGGATCCAGCTTGTAATCCATACCTTGCTCTTGCCATGATGCTGAATTCCGGTCTTGACGGTGTGAAGAATAAAATGACCCCACCACCTTCTGTTGATAAGGATATTTTCAAGATGAGTCCGGCAGAGATGGATGAGGCTGGTATTCATGTAATGCCTGGTAGCCTGAAAGAGGCAATTGAAGAACTTAAAGCTAGTCCTATTGCTGAGGCTACTCTTGGCTCTCATATCTTTGCTAAGTATATTGAGGCAAAAGAAGCCGAGTGGGATCGCTACCGTACTGCAGTTACCGACTGGGAGCTTGATGAGTACCTTGATATTTATTAGCGCCTTATAAGTTTTTTTCTCCCTTATCAGGGGGAATAGATCTATCCTGAAAGTCCTGTTGACTCTATAGTTGGCAGGGCTTTTTTGTTTTGTAGTGTTAGGGGCTGTATAAAAACGACATGGCTGATTCCGATAGAGTTTAAAAAGAATGGAGTGGTATTTTTATTCACTACTGATATCATAAGTATCTAAGAAAGCATTTTTGTGTGTTTTTGCCCCTATAAGGGCATAGCCGTCAGGTTAAGAGATTTGCCTTGTCTGCCAACAACTTTTAACCAGTTAAGGTGATGACACAAAATGCACTATTTCAAAATATTAATAATTAACCGTTGTCAATTGATTATTAATAAAGATGTTATTTTGACAATATACTGAAATAACTACATAAATAATCAACAATCAAATATTAACGACTAATGACTAACGTTTAGCCTGACGGCTATGCCTATATGGGGGGCTTAGCCAGTGCTGGCTTACCGGTCATCACCGGTGTTAATGGATGTTATATTCCAGTCCCATTGCAGCATCTTGGGTGAGCTTTTAAGATAATCTTATATGTGCAGCATGTATGAAAAAAAATAAAACTCTTACGTTGTCTACGATTATTGTAAAGAATAAAGAATTATTGGAAACTTCTATTGACGACGAGACTATTCTTCTTTCCATTCTTAATTCTAAATATTATGGAATGGATCCAGTAGCAAGTCGTATTTGGTCTATTTTGCAGGACCCCATATCCATTAAAGAGATTATCGTAACTCTCCTTGATGAATTTGATGTTTCCGAAGATGAGTGTGAAAAAGATGTATTGGAATTTCTGAAAAATTTAGTGGAAGAAAAAATGCTAGATTTTCCTAATGATTAAACTGAAGAAATTTTTAAAATTATCTGTTGCAGACAAGCTGCTTTTGGTACAGGCGTGTTTTCTGCTGCCATTTTTCCAATGTAGTGTGAAACTGGTTCCATTCCGGTATCTAATAAAAGTATTAAGGTTAAAAGTTTGTGATTCAACATCTGTAATACAATCAGCTGGATACCTGCACGATCTTGGTCAAGTAGCTTGGGCCATAAAATGTGTTGAATGTCATTTGTCCGGAATATCGGGCCGTTGTCTTGCTCAAGCACTCACGGCAAGACTGTTGCTTCATCTGCGTAATGTTCCCTGTGTTCTCTGTTTGGGCGTAAAAAATGATCAGATGATCAATAGTTTGAGTGCCCATGCCTGGCTTTGTTGCGGGGATGTTATAGTGACTGGTGGGCGTAATATTGAACAGTTTAATAAATTAACTTCGTTTTTATAAGTGTTGTTATTCAGCGTAATTTTGCCGACACTGGATTTTAGATTCTTTTGGGCTAAAACTTCATGAAATCCGTCATTCCCGGAAACTACCCCGGACAAGCCCGAGTGTAGTTATCGGGAATCCAGCCATATTCAAGATAGATTCCCGATAACTACCTCGGGAATGACGTGCTTTTTGAAATAATATGCCTTAACAACAATACGCTGAATAGTTACGTTTTTTTTTGCGTTTCTCACACAGAAAACTATTCTTTTTCAAAGGAATCCCTTTTGAAATCCTATAATTATAAAGCTTTTGGCTTAAATATTGAATCGGCTATAAAGTGTCCCGAACTTTTGTCTGGCACCGGCATTCCAGATGTGAGTATCAGGCTTGGGAAAATTCCGGAGAAATTTGTTGAAAATAAAAATTGGGAGCATTTTTGGAGAGCAACGCCTGATTATTTCTTTTTCAGTATTAAAGCTGTTGGGAAATATTTAGTAACTGCCGGAGACACTATCCTTGTCGAAAATCATTCAGAGGCAATCACTTCTGATTTGAAAGTGTTTCTACTCGGAACGTGTTTTGGGGTTATTTTACATCAAAGAGGAATTTTACCAATTCATGGTAGTGGGGTTGTAGTGAATAATGCCGGTGTTATTTTTTCCGGTGAGATGGGGGCAGGGAAATCTACATTGGCGGCTTCATTTATGAATCGGGGGGCTAGAATTATAGCTGATGATGTTTGTGCCATATCATTCACTGATAAGGGGCAGTCAATTATTCATCCCGGTTCTGCTCAGATTAAGCTCTGCTTAGATGTCGCGCCTCGTTTTAATATTACAGCGGATGGCGGCAACAGGGTCTCCTCCTATAGTGATAAACTTCGTTTACCGATTGCTGATGATTTGCAAAGAAAACCACTGCCTGTCTCTTCTATCTATTTTTTAGATAAACATGAGCAGATGGATATAACTATCCGTGAGCTTACAGGGAGAGAAAAGTTTCTCCATGTAAGCAAAAATACTTACAGGAAAAGTTTGATCAGTGATTTGTCTATGGACCGCACTCATTTTAGAAACAGCAGCAGTCTTGCGGGAAAAGTTAGAATGTATAAAGTGCTTCGTCCTGAGGCGGGTTCCTTGAATGATGATCTGGTGAATTGTGTTGAAAGACATCTTCGATTGTCGTGAACTGTTGTTCCAATACTATTGGTCAAGCCACTGAAGAAATGCCGCAATATTGAGGTATTTCCCTATTTGAAAAGCGATTTCTTCTCTGTGTTTGAGAGAGGGATCCTCCTGCAGTAACTTGTCATATGCGTCGCTGATTTTTTCTCTATCCATTATCAACCAGGCTAACCCACTTGTCTGGTGAAGAATATTTCTTACAAATTCCGGGTTGGCAGTGAGTAATGTGTCCGCTGATTGTGCAAAGGAGGATTTTGTCCGTCTTTTTTCTATTTCCTCAGGAATAATTCCTTTCACAGCATTTTTTAACAGGCTTCTTTGAAGGCCATCCCTTGCAAATGCTGTGGGCGGTACTGAAAGGCAGGTTTCTATTATTTCCAGATCTAATAAGGGGTAAGAAGTAGTGTGAGAATACATTCTTCCCAATGCATTAAAAAATGTCACTGATTCTTGCAAATATCCATTTGAAAGTGTTGTGAGAATGTCTTTTCTGGGATCAAGATGCATTGTTTGTTTCCACCACCCTGGTCGTTCTTGAAAGTGGTGTTGGAGCTTTTTTTCTTTGATTAGTTGCTTGTTTATAAAATGTTCTTTTAAAAGATCAAACTGATCAGGTCGTTTATGCTTTTGATATAAAGTTTGTAGAAATTGAGGCAGCAGCGGAAATATAATTTTATTTTTAACAAGTGATGGTAAGGAAGCACCTGCTTGGCTGGCTTTGTGCAGCATACTGGACAGAGTGATCCATCTACCTGTGACTGTGAGGAGAGCGTATATATTTGGCGCAAAACTTGAGACTGTCTCATCACCACCATAGCCGGTGAGGACATTATGCACATTTGCTTTTTCAATCATTTCCAGTAAGGGACTACCGATTTGCAGAAATGGGTTACATGGGAATGAATAATTTTCACGATAATATCTGGTTAACATGTCGAGCGTTGGGCTTTCTTCGTCACAACAACACGTTGCTTTAAGGTTTGTGTGTTTGAGTACGATATTAAGGAATTCTTCTTCACTACCATAAGAATTGAAATTGTTTTTCGGTGGGATTTTTGAGAACAGTTTGAGATTACCTGCTTTATCCGGGAGTGACTTTTTTGCAATACAGAGTAGAGAGCTTGAATCAAGACCACCACTTATCAGTAATCCATTTTGTAACGAATGGTCGATTCTGCTATCCAGTGCATTTTTTAAGATGTCATAAAGTGGGGTGGCTTTTTGTGTTTTCTGTCGGGAAAATATTCTTTTTATACGTGGTGACCAATATTTTTTAATTGTCGTATGTTTACTATTCGCAATAAGGTAACAGCCAGGTGGGATTTGCAGGATTTGCTGAAAGATTGTTTCTGAGGAGTGAGGATAAATATCCAGCAGATAATCTGTAATATAGTCGATATTGATTTTATGGTGAACCTTCTCGTTCTTTATAATTTCAGTTATTCTTCCACCAAAAAGTATATATTTGGGACTATGGGTGTAAAAGAGTTGCTTGATTCCAATATGATCACGAGCAGCGAACAGATGTTTTTTGTGAAAATCCCAAATTCCAAAAGCGAAATCCCCTCTGAAATGATTTAGACAGTCCGTACCCCACTTCTCATAGCCTTTTAACACAAGATAGCTATCAATATTCTCGTGATGGTGTTTGTCGGAAAGACTAAGTTGATTAATGATTTCCTCTTGATTATAGAGACGAATATTTCCTGTGATGATCAAGTTTGAACCATGGTGTTGCCATCGGGTGAGTTGGTTTTGTTGCTTGACAGGAAGGAAGTTTTTATTGCAGAAACAACCACTCGGCCAATGATGGACTTCAGGGAGGGGCGATTTGCTGTCTGTCAAAGAAGAGGTCAGACGTGAGAGTTCGTTTTCTTTGATTTCATGCTTATTGAAGTGTATTTTTCCTGAGAATCCGAACATGTGTGAGTACTGTATAAGAAAAAAAAGGGGATTAAAGCCTGTGGCTTTAATCCCTTAATAAAAATGTATGAAGCTGGAGAGTGAAAAAATTATATTTGATGGATTCGTGAAGATTTCAAATCAGCAAAATTGTACGTTATGGCATTAGTGCTTTACAGGTTGTTTTCTTTGGAAAAAACAGGGCGTAAACTTCGACTCCGAGAAACGGAAAGTGTTTTTAAGTGAAGAACTTGAATATTCCACCAAGCCACTTATGCCGGCTTGCCTTCCTTCTTAAAATGGAATGTAAAGGATTTTGCTGGTCAGGAGCATTTTAAGTGGCCTCTTCCACAACAATCCCACCGACGCGGTACTTTTTCATTAGTTTGTGAGAATTCCAATAAGAGAAGAGATGGCTTCGTCCATGCCTTTTTTGTAAATGGCACAAGATCGCTATTTGTTTGTGCTTTTGTGGATGATCTCAGTGTGGCTTTTTTCATGATTAGCTCACTCCTCACTTATGTACGGTTTAAAAAAACCAGATTGTACAATTAAGATGAAACTTATATCTATTGTAGATACGCAAACATCGTAAAAAAGTAAATAGGCAAAATGACTATATTTAGTGCCTTACAGAATATTTTATCGGAGCCGGAGTTTACGCCCCTCAAGGGCATAGCCGTCAAGCTAAGCGTTAGTCATTAGTCGTTAACAATTG
>JAOZQU010000345.1 GCA_029932055.1 Desulfocapsa sp. | reverse complement strand
ATGCCGGTAAAAGAAATGCCTATATTCTTGATCTGAGAATGGCTGAAGAATTTTATACCTTTCACATTGAAGGGGCGGATAATATTCACGCTGGTCATGTCTATACAATTCCAAAAAAGATTAAAGATCCTAATGCTGAGATTTATATTTTTTGCCGGACATCCCATCGTGCCTACTATGTCGCTCATCTCATGACAAGATATGGATATACTAACGTGAAGATTCTTGCAGGCGGTATGGTTGCCTGGTTAAAGGCTGAATATCCCGTGGTTAATCAGTATATGGGACGTTTTGTGGCAAAATATGCAGACTTCAAAAAAGACTACAACAAAAACTTTCACGAGACAAATTACAGGGTTAGAGAGTTTCATCCTTATTAGTGCCTTATACATTCTTTTGTATTTTTTTGAAAAGAATTTGGTGAAGGTACTTATACCTCCCTTGTGGGGTGTTAGTACCTTATAAATTTTTTTCTCGGAGTCGGAGTTTATAGCCCTCAAGGGGGTACTGAAAAGAGTGACAGGAATCAGGGAGTCAGGCATTAAAAACCTATGAAAAAATGTTAAATCAAAGGAGTGCAGTGATGAGTGTCGAACAAATTTCATATTCAGATGCAAGAAAGCTAATGAAACCTGGTGATGTTATTGCATTTGGTGGTAAAGGGCATTTTTCTGAAATTATAAAATTTGCTACATTCTCTGATGTATCCCATGTGGGTGTAATTCTGCAAACAAAAATACTAGATGATGACACCGGAAGATTTTTTAATCAGATTATTGAGTCTACATCGTTAAACGGATTTAATGGTGTAAATATTTCTCGATTTAGTGACAGATTGGAATACACTGGTGAGTTGTGGTGGCTTCCATTGCGAGAGGAAATTAGAGAAGGTTCATTTGATCAAAAAAAGTTTTTTGATTTTTTATTTAATCAAGCAAAATTGCGTAAACCTTATGATCTGCCGCAAGCTATCAAAGCAGCATTGGATGCATTAGATAATTTGCCATTTGGACTTCATGGCCCCGGATACAATCAAGAGGATTTTAACAAATTCTTTTGTTCTGAATTGGTTGCAGCTGGTTTGGAGATCGGTGGAGCTGTGGGGGAAATAAACACCGCAGAAGTAACACCGATAGATTTATGTCGTTGGAGCATATACCAACCACATTACTATCAATTGAAAGGCGATAAAAATAAAAAAATTTCACGATATAATACAGCTTCTCCTGCAGATTGGGATGTGTAACACAGCTAACCAGGTCAATTTCAGGAGGTTGTTATGTACCTTAAAGATGGAAGTCGGGGCGAAGACGTAAAAACCGTCCAGGAAATTCTCAAACAGCTAGGCTATGCCCCAGGTAAAATTGATGGGTGGTTTGGTGATAAAACTGAAAATGCAGTTGTTACGTTTCAGGAAGAAAACAATCTTTACTCCGATGGTATCATTGGCCCAAATACCTGGCGAGCATTACATCGATCATTAGAGATACATCTCGATGAACAAATCAACCCTCCAATTCATAATAATTATCAGCCTGAATTGATGGATTGGGTTCGTGTTCCTGCTGATAAATATCGAGATGGGTATGATCGTTTTTTTCTAAGGGAAGATGCTGCTGAAGCATATTCAAAGATACGTGAAACCATTATTGAAGCCGGAGGAAAATTAACTAGCTCAGGTGCGAGACGTTCTCTGAATGCTAATGTCGGAGCATCTCGTAGTGCTACCTCATTCCACTATACAGGGAGAGCACTGGATCTTTTTGTTGGAAGTGGGATGGAAAATAGAGGTAGAGATCCCTATGTGATTTCTTCCGATGGTGATCGGTATTGGCGGGTATATACAAGGGCAGATGGCGGTGATCAAATGGATATTGATGCAGTCACATATGGTTCCCGTAATAGAGGAAGGGCAACTTCTGGGCGATTTATTGATCTTACTGGATTATTTGAGAAAGAAGGTTTCAAAAGAATCCGAGCTCGTCGTTCATTTTTCAGCGGTGGTAGTTGGTTGGGCGCAGAGTGGTGGCATTTTCAGTATGAGAAAGAGCTAGAGAAAGGAGTATCCATGTTTGGAAGGGAGCTACTTAAGGTTTACACAGAAGATCAGGTGCATTCTACACCTCCGTGGAGGCATAAAGACCGTGTTTTTGGAGTTAACTGGTTCTGAGATAAAAATGCTAACAAAGCCAATGCACTCGGACGCAAAAAGAGTCGCTTCGCTCTGTTTTTTGTGTCGGTAATTGGCATCGGTTATTCGCTATGGAAACTTTATACCCCTCGGAGTCTAACACTTACCTGTGGGGTGGTAATCGTGATTTTTAAGACCGAATCTGAATTTTTTTAACACAGCGGGTTGTTTTTTGGGCAACCCGCTTTTGTTGTTTCGGGAGTTCCGGGACGCAGGAAAACAGCATTTGCCGCTGCCAGGATTAGGTGCTCAACGAGCATTCACCAGATAGTCATCAAAATAGACAACACTGTCTGCTTTAGTCCATAATCCGACTTTTCCTGAGACAGGAGCCGGCAAGCGCTCAGCCATATATTGCTTGCCATTTACATATCCTTTAATGAGATCGCCGTCTACCGTCAGTTTTAAGGTATGCCATTTATGACTGGGGGTTTTCACGTTACGTACCCAGCTGACAGAACTTCTTTTTCCATGTTTATAGCGCCACAGCACCAGATTGTTTTCCAATGGATTGGCACGAAGGGCGTAATAGTCGCCATTTGTTTTAAGATCAAAGAGAATGCCTGCGCCCTGGTCGATTCTTCCCGCAACTCCTTTAAATCGTACACTAATTTCGCCGCCCATAAAGTTGTCAACGTTCCCGGCCACAGCAAAGGGGTAGTAGGCATAGGCTGTGACATTATCAAGAAACTCAGCGTATCGTTCACCATATAAGGCCCGTGCCTTATCGGCCAGTCCGGCTGATGCTA
>JAOZQU010000344.1 GCA_029932055.1 Desulfocapsa sp. | reverse complement strand
TTTATAAATTCACTTTTCATACAGGTGGCCTCAAGGACAATTTTCAAGGCACGATCTGTATTACTATTTTTTATGGGGGAACCGGAAACACCGAGTACTTTCATAACAATCTCCGTTTATTGTTTATATTAAATCTTCCTTTAGGCCTCCTTTCTTATCATAGGAAGAGCAAAGGGTGGCAATATTAACTAGTTACAGAGGAAAGACATGCTATTTATGAGTATTTTAATGTCATTGCCAACGAAACCATGCCCCATACATGCTGAAATTATTTATAAAATGCAATAGTTTTGATTGACTGATGGCTTTTGTGATGTCAATCGTGAAAATTTGTGTAAAAGCGGGTGTGACCGAAGAACAGGATGGGGGAAAACCGCATGTCAGGGAATGTGCGAGGGGCTCCGGTTAACCGGCCCCCATCGGGAGATGTTAAGGGAAAAAGGGACAGATCTATTTTGTTATTTGCCTTGAATAAGGTTTATGTATTTATTTGCAGGTAAAATATGGAAAGTTCCTGTAGCAGTAGTACATACATCACCATTACTGTTCGAGAGTGATGCTTGCATATTGACTTTTGGCCCTTGCTTTGAAGTTACATGGCATGTAGCATGGATTTTTTCTCCACAAATGTACATTGGTTGTAAAAAATTGATAGTAAGGCCTGATGTAACTGCTATTTTTTGAGTAAAAGCATAGCTAGTCCAACCCATTATTTCATCAAGGAGACCCATTTGAATGCCCCCATGGAGTATATTTCCTTGGCCAACAAGATGTTTAGCTGGTAAATATTCTGTGTATACCTCTTTCTTGGTCTTGTCCCAATAAAATTTCAGTTTCAAACCCTCATTGTTTTCACTGCTGCAAAAGAAACAATTATTGTCAGGAAAGGGATTTTGTATTTCTTCTTTCATTTAGATCAATCCTTGATGATCTGTTATTTCAGCATCAATTTCATCAGCATCTTCAGCGTTGTACCTGATGATATTCTGCAATAGCATAAGGCTGTCAGGGTCAATAGCCGTAAATTTGATGGCTGCCTCTGTATTATTGCTCCACACAAATTCTCCTTTAACGTCAACACACAGATTGTCAGTAGTACCTCCAATGGGAATTTGGAAGATACATTTTGTTAAGTCATCAAAATGCTGCTCACAGGGGATTAGTGCTCCGCCAATACTAAGGTTTTTGATTCCTTTAATTGAGAATACGTTGCTTCCCACAGTAATCACTGCAGGGACATTGTATTTGAGACGAGTAAATCTTCTTCTATTCTTTTCTGACATGGATGACTTTCCATTTGTGTGAATTTAATTATACTTGAACAGATGGTGCTGCTTGTACATTGCCTGGTTGGTGGAAAAGGAGACATCTCTTGTATTTTACGTGTTTTTTATTGAGTAAGTCAAAGAGAAATTCTAATGATTAGTGTGAGGCTGTAGTAGGGTTAAATGAAAATCGTCTACAAAAACAAAAAACGGGTCAATTCAATGTAAGCTAATTGGTTGATATTGTGATGCTGAGCGGGAGAACTTGGATTTTTTACTACCGATCTCCCGAGACCCTTAAGGTTTGACAGATTTCGTTCCAACTTACCGCTATCGTATCTTATTTAAGGAGATGATATTCCATCACAGGGGGTGTTCTCTGAATTCCCGCTAAAAGACTGTGGGAATGGCGGGCTGGGTCTGTTTTGAGAATATCAGAATGTAATGTGACGCTAAGTTTAAGTTTTGTATGTGGTAGAGATTGTGGATAGTGCTGTTACCGATTGGTAGCGGAAAAGAATAATGTACAGTATAGTTTCTAACAATTTAATAGTGATACTGATAGTGATTGATAAAAAGAATAGAATAATGTATCTAACCCCAGTGATTTGAAAGTAAAAAAATGGAATATATTTTTATAGATAGCGATTATCAAAAAGTTTCCCGAGACAAGAAAGGAGGTGGTTAAATGGTATCAAAGGGAACAAAACAACCCAAGAAAAGCAGACTTGCTTTATGGGTTGGTATGGTTATGGGGCTTCTGTTGACTCTGGTTGTGGTGCTTGCATCCGGCTTTATGGTTGAGACGACAAATACTGATAAATTTTGTGTAAGTTGTCATGTTATGACTCCGTTCAGAACAGCTTGGCAAAATTCAGTTCATGGTGGAAAGAATCCGCAGGGCTTTGCGGCTCAATGTGTTGATTGTCATCTTCCGCATGGAAATTTTGTTGAATATCTGACTGCAAAGGCGATTACAGGTACACATGATGTCATTGCAAATTTAAGCATTGATCCTCTGAAGCATGACTGGAAAAAAAATGCAGAAGAAAATCGACATAAATTCACTTTTGACAGTGCATGTCGAAAATGCCATCATGACTTGACGCCTGAGGGAATTCCACATGGTGGTCTTCGTGCACACAGAACCTATCTGCTTGGTGAAATCCAGAAACAATGCACGGATTGTCATCCACATGTAGGTCACCACGACATCTGGGTTGAAGCTGATAGATATTTTCAGAGAACAAAATTATAAGAGCCTATTAGGGATAGGTTAGTTACAGGAGGTAACAATGGGGAAGAAAATTGTAAAAAATGGCTTGCTTTGCACTGGCCTTGTCTTGGGATTAGTCGCCACTGGTGCGATTTCTGCCCATGCCGAGGATTCAGCGGCAATGCCGAACCTGGCAAGCAAAGAGATTGTCATTAAGCGAGGCATGAGTGAAGAAGCAGCAAAATGTATTGAGTGTCATGCAAAAAAGACACCCGGTATTGTTGAAGATTGGAAAAACGGTAAAATGGCCCATGCGTCTATTACCTGTTACGACTGCCACACTGTTGAAAAAACTTCTCCAATGGCCAGCCAGTGTTCCGGCCTCAAGGGAACTAAAATCTTCATCTCACCCATGGTGTCAGGCAAGACCTGTTCTCGCTGTCATCCAACTGAGTATGATGA
>JAOZQU010000343.1:938-2948 GCA_029932055.1 Desulfocapsa sp. | reverse complement strand
TGGTCTAGCCCCTATAAAACTGGACTAAATTAGTAATGGTTTAAAAATACATTAAAATTGTCATTAATTTTGTTTTGCAAATAACCAATTTCAGAGGAGGGGTCTTCCACAATTTGTGGAGGCTTCTCTCTGAAAAAATATTTTATTTCTCCGTTTATTTTTTTTGTTTCAATTACATTCCTGGCCCATGTTTTTATAAAATCCATTGGTGTTTTGTTAAGGATTGACTTCATAATTCTCTTGTTATTGTAGGTATTGTAGAACCTGCTAAAAACCGTCCTGGCTTCATCCAGATCATCAAAATAGTAATGGTTGGTAACTAATCTGTTTATAGTGTTGTGAAATGATTCTATGTGACCATTCTGCTGGGGTGTTGCCGGCTTTATATATTCATTCTCAATATGTAAGTTGTCGAGTATGTTTCTAAATATTTTTGCAATAAATTGTGAGCCATTGTCAGACCTGATTTTAATTTTCAAAGCACCCTTATCTATTTCCAGAGGGATTAAGTAACTGTCGTTAAGTTCGTTTACAAGGGCCACAACTTGATCTGCTTTCATGTTTGTGTCAATTCTCCAAACTAATGCAGCTCTTGAAAAGACATCCATTAATGTAATCAAATATGCGTTTTTCTTCAACCCATGGATATAGATATATTTTATGTCTATTTCCAATGTCTCAAAAACCCTTTTGCACATAGGTGTATTGTATTTCACAAAAACTTTGTCAGTTATGTTTTTCTTGAATGGCTTGAAAAGCAATTTGTTTTCCTTCATCAACCTGTAAACTTTTTTATGGTTGATTTGATAGCCCATGTTTTTCAGGGCTTCAGTTGTTCTGTGATACCCATAATCTATAAACTCCTGTTCAAGTATGCCGTTAATTGTCTTGACCACATCTGCATTGCCAACCTTTCTGCCATTATACAAAGTGTACCGGCTTGGAGCCTTGCCCTTTCTTTGCCCGTTGCTCTTGTAGTAGTATGTGCTTCTTGGCATTTGTGCAATCTCCAATGCTTTTACCGTGCTTAAACCTTGGGAAACCATCTTGCAGATTATTTGTTTTTTTGATTCATTTGTGCAAACTTTTTTTTTAACAGCTCATCTTTCATCTTACTTTCCATCTCCTTTTCTGCAACTATTTCCTTTAAAAGCCTAACTTCTTTTTCAAGCTTCTTAATAAGAAAATCCTGGCTTTTACCCCTTCTGTCTTCCAAGCCATCAAGCCCACTTGATTCATATTTATCTAACCAAGAGTAATAGGAACTTGGTGTAGTTCCATGTTTGCGACATCCTGCTACAACTCCTATCCGCTGGCAGTCTTTGATAATCCTTTCCTTTTCTTCTTTGCTCCGTGTCAATTGATTGCGTTTTAGTACCATAAAATTAGCAATTAAATCACTAATCTATGTCCAGGTTCTTAGGGGGCTAGAGCAGATGTTGGAAAAACGAAATACCGAATTGATAAAAAATGTAATTTCACAGCCGCTTCCACGTTAAGCATTAAACCGATCGTTTTATGAGAATATCTTTGATCCTGATCTTCTTATCACTGACCTATCTTGGGGCAAAAGCCCAGAATATAAAAAATGAAGACCTTATTTATGATGACAAAATCCACACGGTTTTGTTTTACAGGACGGGGAACCAGATGAACCCGCCGGTGATCAGGCTGGGCACAAACGACAAACTGCGACTGGCATTTGACGACATGAGCAACAAATCCTACCTGTTTCATTACACCATTATCCATTGCGACCACAACTGGAACCCCACAACCAACCTTCAGAAAAATGAATACATTGACGGCTTCGAAGAGGCAGATATTACCAATTATGAATTTTCGCTGAATGCCATCCCGCCTTATGTTCATTATGAGGCGATCTTTCCGGGGCCTGATATGCGGATCATCCTTTCGGGAAACTACATATTAAAGGTATATGTTGACAACCCGTCGGACGAAAACGTCATCTTCACCCGCCGGTTTTTCGTCGTCGAGTCGCTGGCCCGT
>JAOZQU010000343.1:372-928 GCA_029932055.1 Desulfocapsa sp. | reverse complement strand
ACTGGCCCGTTTCGATGTCAGGATACCCTATTATCCGAAAAAGCTGGAATATACCCGGATGAAACAACAACTTGATGTGATGATCCAGACACCCGATATGTTCAATGACGAACCGCAGTTGCGCACCTTCCTGACCATCCAACAAAACGGACGGTGGGACAATGCCAAAACCGGCCTGAAACCCACCTCCGTGACCTCCAACACGCTCAATTACGATTACCAGTACGGCATCGTTTTCAACGGTGGCAACCAGTTCAGGCATTTCAACATCGAGAGCTACTGGTACCAGTCCATGTACATCAGACAGATCATCAGCGATGCGGACGGATATGTGGTCATTCTGCACACCTCCTACCCGAGGACGGGTAAGCAATACGAAACGGAACCCGACATCAACGGGCACATGCTGATACAGGCCCGCAAAGGCCAGAACACCAACACCGAAGGGGAATACGCCTGGGTGGAATTCCGGCTGAAGATGCCGAAAATACATGGCGCCGACGTCTATATCCTCGGTCAGTTGAACGACTGGCAACTGGATGGCAAAAGCGTGATG
>JAOZQU010000343.1:0-362 GCA_029932055.1 Desulfocapsa sp. | reverse complement strand
TGATGATCTACGATAACAGCTTGCAGATGTATCGCGGCTCCATTTACCTGAAGCAGGGATATTACGATTACATCTATGCCGTTTTGCCCGATGGCGAAACCCGCGCCAATGTCACGCCGATTGAAGGCGACCACTGGGAGACCGGCAACGATGATACCTTTTACCTGTACTACCGTGAACGGGTTCCTGAATACGACCGGCTGGTGGGCTACATGACCATGAACTCGAAGACGCAGAATTAAAAGGCATGTAGATTATTTCCCGCCGGATGGAAAAGCGCTGTCACTAATCGGGGGAGCCACCGCATTACAAACTGCCAACCCACAGCCCTGCCTGCGTACCAAACCGGATTTGGACCGCTT
>JAOZQU010000119.1 GCA_029932055.1 Desulfocapsa sp. | reverse complement strand
CGACCGGAATTGCCCAAGTTATTTCTTGCCGAGCCCTAATCAGGTATTGAAAAATAAAAAGTCGTTCCCATGCCAGGTTCGGATTCAAACCAGATCCGTCCCCGGTGTTTTTTTATAATTTTTTTACAAATGGACAGTCCGATTCCTGTGCCGGAATACTCGTTGTGAGCGTGCAAACGCTGAAAGACCTCAAAAATGCGCTTATCAAAACGGGGATCAATACCTATACCATTGTCGCGAACCATGAAAATCCATTCATTACCCGACCGGCTGCTGCTTATCTCTATATGCGGCGGTGCATCCCGACAAAATTTTAAAGCATTAGTAATCAGGTTTTGTAAAAGCAGATACATCTGTGATGAATCTGCAACCACTTCAGGCAGTTTATCGTGCTCGATTGTCGCATGCGTCTCGTTAATCTTGTTATACAATTGCTGGATGATCTCATCCACAAGCTGATTCATGTCAACCTTTTTGAACTCCTTGTTTTTTTGATCAAGTCGAATATATTTGAGCAGATCCGCAATGAGTTGTTCCAACCGGTGTGTTCCCTGAAGGGCTTGAGAGATAAACTGGATGGCTTTATCATCAAGAATGCTCCCGTAACGACGGTTAAACAGGTCAAGGAAACCACCGATAGTCCGTAACGGTTCGGTGAAATCATGGGAACAGGCATATGCAAACTGCTGCAGTTCCATATTTGCCTCTCCAAGTTGCAGTAATGATTCCTCCAGTTGTTCTTCGTATTGCACTCTCTCGGAGACGTCTCGAATGATAGTAGAGAAATGAAATACTTTACCAGCATCATCTTTATGGCTAAGGAGGATTTGTGAAACAGGAATTTCCCGATTGGTGTCAGCCGGGATAACCGCTGTCATTCCTCGCCAGACCCCTTCGCTAATAGCCGTGGGAATACCAACATTGCGGATAATCTTCCTCACCCATGACGGCTGGTAGGATTCGCTGGTATAGCCGGTAAGGTCGGCATCTTTGCTAACTCCCATAGCCTGTCGCGCTGCCTGGTTGGAATAGAGAATTCTGCCATCCACATCTACCATGGAAACAATATCCGGTGTTTCATCCAAAATACACAGTACCTGTTTAAGCCGCTCATCCATGGCCTTGATGTCGGAAATATCACGCCAAACTACTATGCCGCCAGTGATACGATCATCTTTGTCTCGAATGGGGCCGGCATTACAGAGGATGGGAATCTTTTTTGTAATACCATTTCGATGCTCCAGAAAAAGCTCTTCGTTGACCACTTCCTCGCCCTGTAAAAGGGCACGGGCAAGCGGCAGTTTATCAGTATCTACCAGTGTTTTTCCGTCAGCTGAGTAAAAGTTCAAGTAGCTTGCAAAATCATCCTTCTTGAACTCAGTGAGTTCCCGGCGATCTATTCCGGCTAGCCTGGTTACGTAGTCACTCACCATCCTGATATTCTCATCCTTCAAATCGGCCAAAATGATTCCGACAGGAATATGGGTCATGAGCGTATTCAGCAAAATCACCTGTTCCTCGTTACGCCGTTGAAGATTTCTCTCTTCCGTAACATCGGTAGAAAATTGTATATAACCACATACCTCACCATCATCATCTATATCGGGTACCAGGACGGTATGGGTGATACGTTCACCA
Organism: Desulfocapsa sp.; assembly: GCA_029932055.1. GTDB lineage: Bacteria > Desulfobacterota > Desulfobulbia > Desulfobulbales > Desulfocapsaceae > Desulfocapsa. Next base: position 9,534 of record JAOZQU010000119.1, on the reverse strand, counting down.
AATTCTCGATGAACAAATTTTGCTTCCACCTCCTGATAATTGCCGATCAGAACCTCACGAAAATGATCGGCGAGTTGCTGATAGACCTCCTCCCCCTGAACTTCACAGACCGTCATGCCCTGAATCATTTTAGGCGAAATACCGAACCAGTCTTTATATGTATCGTTGCAACACACATAGCGTCCTTTATTATCCACATAAGAGATGAGAGCTGGAACTTTATCAATGACCAAATGGAGTCGTTCCCGTGCCCGTCGAAGTATGTCAACATCGTCCTCCAGGTTGCGGCAATGGCCTTCCAGACTTTCTATTCTAGCGCTCAGTTTGTTGTTCTCGACGCTCAAAACATTGACTTTTTCCTGCAGCTCTTCACTCAATACATTTGACGCTGCTTTTTGTGACTCTTTTTTCTTATACATGGAAAAATTTGTTCACCCTTAAGTACAAATGCTTATTTACTTTTATTTATTTTCATGACCGGGTACAGGATGGTAATACACTCGGGGCAGATATTGGGATCGAACGCCGATTTAGTCTGTTTACGCAAAAAATCCTCCATCGTTTCCCATTCATCACTATCATTGCGTATTTTTTTGCAATTAGCGCAGATGGGCACTACTTTCTGCAGCATTTCTATCTCGTTGAGAGCAGCCGTCAGATCGCCGAACAACTCCTCCTGCCGGGACATAATCCGCTTACGTTCCATGGCATGGCGAATAGCCCGGCCAAGCCACATGGAAGAAATGTCTTTTTTTTCAAGGTAATCCTGAGCACCGTAACGTACTGACTGGACGGCTATCTGAGCATCGCTGAGACCGGTCAGTACAATGACCACAGCATTGGAAAAGCGACCCACAATTTTCCGTACAGTATCAAGCCCTGTAGAATCGGGCAGAGTGAGATCCAGCAGAACCACGTCAAAATCGTTCTCTCCCATTACCTGGATCGCATCGGCCAGGGTCGTCACCACTTTAATACTGAATTCGCAACCTGATTCCTCAGCAAGAAACTCAGAGATAAGGAGAGCATCATCGGGATTATCCTCAACTACTAACACTGCAATCGATTCCAACTGATTCTCCGTATTTTTTAGATTAGATATTCTCTGCAACCGAAACATTTTCCATGCAGAATTGCGTGAAAGACGATTAAGTACATGTATACCATTAACAAAAAACATGCCATTTCATTGCATTTAATCAAATTTTCATTGGTAATACATATACAGGTTAGAGTTGTACAGGAGGTTTTTCTTGACTTTTCCATAAATAATCATTTAGTTACAAACAATATTGTGGGTATTTCATTCCCTGTCCGCAGGTACAAAATAAGTCCCAAGCTCTTCTCTCCTCAAAAGGAAGCTTATGACCGAAGGTGCATTCGTTAATCACATTCTTGTGGTAGATAATGAAGACGACCTTTCCCGAACGATCGCTTCATCGCCAGAATCGGCATATTATCAAATCGTTCGGGCAGGTCAGCAGCAAAACGCTCTTCAACGGCTAGCCTCTGAGAAGTTCGATATTGTTCTTATACGGGATCGCTTACCGGACGTGGATATCCAGGACTTAATCAACCAGATATTAAGTGTTCCGGTTCCACCCGCAGTCATTGTCGTCGGCACGGGGAAAGATCTCGGTCTGGTTAAAAAACTCCTTCAAAACGGTGTGTTCGAGTATTTCGTTGAAGACTTGCCCCCTGCTGCTCTTTACTCTTTGTTTAAGAATATTCTCAGTTACCAAGAACAGACCCGACAAATCAAAACCATTCAATCCTCCGCCAGCAGGCAGTTAAAAGACAAGGGAATTATCGGCAGCAGTCAGGCTCTCCATAAATGTCTGGATCTTGTCGCCAAGGCTGGGCCGTCGGAGGCCAATGTCCTGATAACAGGTGAATCGGGAACTGGCAAAGAACTCTTTGCTCAGGCCATTCATACAATCAGTCCGCACGCTGACAAAGATATCGTCGTTGTGGACTGTGCTTCCCTGCCCGACAATCTGTCAGAAAGCATTCTTTTCGGCCATGTCCGGGGAGCATTTACCGGTGCCGACCGTATCAGCGACGGACTAATTCGGCAATCACACGGCAGCACCCTCTTTCTTGACGAAATTGGTGAACTACCACCAGATCATCAAAAAAAATTCCTTCGTATACTACAGGAACGAAAAGTACGACCTGTGGGAAGTTCTAGGACATTTAATGTCAATTTCCGTCTCATAACCGCAACCAATAAGGATCTTCAGCAACTTGTCATCCAGGGCCTGTTCCGGGAAGATCTCTTTTTCCGGCTGAAAACCATGCACCTCGACCTGCCGCCCCTGCGTGACAGATTGTCTGATCTTACTGAGTTAGCATATTTTTTCATGGACAACTATTGCAAAACAGCTCATCTGAAACCCAAACGATTTTCTTCTGAATTTCTTGTTGTTCTCAGACGTTATCACTGGCCAGGTAATGTCCGTGAGATGTTCAATGTTCTTGAATCCGCCATTATCCTGGCAATGGAAAGCGATATTCTCCTGCCCATCCATTTGCCGATCAGTATTCGGGTCCAGGCTATCGAGAATCTCAGGAAAAATCAGGCTGACCCGGATGAAATCATCAATACTGTTGACAATACCGCCCCAGAACAGTTCCCATCACTCGTAGAAGTACGTGATATTGCTGTTAAACGGGTTGAGAGCAAATATTTTCGTAAACTTCTCCACCATAGCCGGGGCGATATAAAAAAGGCCTGCAAAACTGCCGCCATCTCCCGCTCGCGGTTATATACTCTGCTGAAGAAATATAATATTTCACCTTCCTGAATTTGCAAAGCCAGACAGTACCGGTGAATACCTACCTTCATTTTTTCCAAACTGTTATAAAAATATCCCCGACAATACTCCCGGACAGGAAATGTCCTGTCAAACAGGATTTCTCTTTTACCTGACAAGCCTGTTTTCATCCAAAATATTTTTTTTCCTTTTGCTGGGAGAGGAGCAATTTCTGTACTCCTTTTATAAAACATCATTTACCAGCTTCACTGGTGATCCTTCATAAATGAGGAATCTTAAAAAAAGAAGGAGATGCCCCCAGGGAAACTCAGACGAATGGCATTGTTTTTGCTGAGTTGTACTTTGGTAACATATAGCAATCAATCTGGAGAAGAATTTTTTCTTCGCGATTTAAGGAAGGCTGTACTGATCTCAGACAGGAATTTTGTGTAGCATCTGCTTACTTTCGCTGGGATGATGTTGAAGAAACCGATGCCAGCAGAGCCCTTACTTCATTCCAGGATCAACAGGAGGTTCCAAAAAAAAAATGGATCAACACCTAATCAATGAAATGTTGGAAACTATTGCTCGGGAATGCCGTCTTACTCAGAATTATACGGGAATACATGAATTTAAACCGAATGTAATGGCGGCCATGGCCAAGGTGTTACGGGAAGAATTCGTACCGGAATCATTGAAGCAGTGGGCATATGCAAACAGGCCCCTGCCCATCGGTGACGGCCAGACAATTTCACAACCCTTTATCGTTGCCCTGATGACCGACCTGCTTTGTCCGGAAAAAGATCATATTATCCTGGAGGTAGGTGCCGGTTCAGGATACCAGGCTGCTGTATTATCACATCTTGTTGACAAAGTTTATACCATTGAGATTGTAAAAGCTCTGGCAGATAAAGCGGCAAAACACCTCAAAAAACTTGGTTATAAAAATGTGGTGATTATCCAAGGAGATGCGACTAAAGGATGTCCTGAACACGTACCTTATGATGGAATCATCGTCACCGCTGCTGCCAGCCATATTCCAGCAGCATTAAAAGAACAGCTTAAGCCCGGCGGCAGACTTGTCATTCCTGTCGGTCGGCCCCACATGCCCCAGGAGCTTATGCTCATCCAAAAAGATGAACATGATGGATTTACAGAAAGAAACATACTACCCGTTGCCTTTGTCCCGTTTACCGGCGAATTGAATAATGATATCCAACTTACGTAATTTGCTAGCTTTCCAGGAGGAAACATGAAGGCTCTCTTGAGGAGCCGACAAATTTAATTACCAGGCTTTGCCGACGGATATTCAACTTTTCATGGGAGGAATGTTCAATATAATGAATTCCCTGAAATTAAGAGACTTGCATGAAAGAGATATGGAACAAAAAGACTGTTTTTCAACATTAGGGCTCGGCAAGTAATAACTTGGGCAATTCCGGTCGTAAATGTGCCGCAGATTCAGTTTATTTTATGTCCTCGAAACCGCAGCGTAGCTTGCTACGAGAGGATTTCGAAGACATAAAATAAACTGAAGATGTGGTACAGTTACGAATTGGAAAGTCCAAGTTATTTATTACCGAGCTCTTAACATTCAACACCTAAAACAAGGGGCAATTGGTATGAGCAAAACAATAGGAATCGATTTGGGCACTACAAACTCTTGTGTTTCCGTAATAGAAGGAGGAGAATCCACCATTATTGCGAACACAGAGGGAAACAGAACCACTCCTTCCATTGTTGCTTTTACTGACAGTGGTGAACGGCTGGTGGGACAAGTTGCCAAACGACAGGGTGTAACCAATCCTACCCGTACTATTTTTGCAATGAAACGGCTTATTGGACGAAAATTTACGGATAAAGAAGTGCAAAAATCCATTGAAGTCAGTCCTTTTCCCATCGTTGAAGAATCCGGTAATCCTATGATTGAAGTGGAAGGCAAGAAATATCGTCCTGCCGAACTTTCGGCCATGGTTCTGGGTAAAATGAAAAAAACGGCAGAGGAGTATCTGGGTGAAGATGTAAAAGATGCCGTCATAACCGTACCTGCATATTTTAACGATTCCCAGCGGCAGGCCACCAAAGATGCCGGTAAAATTGCCGGTCTGGATGTAAAACGTATTATTAACGAGCCAACAGCAGCTGCTCTTGCCTACGGACTTGATAAAAACAAAGAGGAGACCATTGTTGTTTTTGATCTTGGCGGCGGTACTTTTGATGTCTCCATCCTAGAACTCGGGGATGGAGTTTTTGAGGTCAAGGCCACAAATGGTGACACATTTCTCGGCGGTGAAGATTTTGATATGCGTATTGTTAACTGGCTGGCTGACGAATTTAAAAAGGATCAGGGGATTGATTTACGGAACGATAAAATGGCACTGCAGCGCCTGAAGGAAGAAGCTGAAAAGGCCAAAAAAGAACTCTCGACATCCGTTGAAACAGATATCAACATTCCTTTTATCACTGCCGATGCATCGGGCCCCAAACATCTGAACCTTAGTCTCAGTCGTGCGAAACTGGAAAGCCTTGTGGATGATTATATTGAACGAACTGTTTCCCCCTGTGAGACTGCTTTGAAAGATGCAGGTCTAAAACCCAGTGATATTGACGAGGTTCTTCTGGTTGGCGGTATGACCAGGATGCCCAAGGTGCAGGAAAAAGTAAAAGAAATTTTCGGTAAAGAAGCCAATAAGGGAGTAAACCCCGATGAAGTAGTTGCTATAGGTGCTGCTATTCAAGGCGGTGTTCTTCAGGGAGATGTAAAAGATGTACTCTTACTTGACGTAACTCCACTGTCTCTTGGAATTGAAACCATGGGCGGCGTTACCACCAGACTTATAGAAAAGAATACCACGGTTCCCACCAAAAAGAGCAAGACATTTTCCACTGCAGAGGACAATCAACCTGCTGTCTCTGTTCATGTTCTGCAGGGTGAACGGGAAATTGCCTCCGACAACAAGACCATTGGCCGATTTGAGCTTACTGACATTCCTCCGGCACCACGGGGAATGCCTCAGATTGATGTCACCTTTGATCTTGACTCCAATGGTATTCTACATGTTTCTGCTAAAGATCTTGGAACGGGTAAAGAACAGTCCATCCAGATCACTGCATCAAGCGGTTTGAGTGAAGAAGAAATTGAGAAAATGACCAGAGATGCTGAAATTCATGCCGAAGAAGATAAAAAAAGAAGAGCACTGATCGAAGCGAAAAACAATGGAGATTCTCTGCTTTATGGTACGGAAAAAAGCTTAAAAGAGGTAGGGGATAAGGTTGACGAACTAACAAAGAAAAATGTTGAATCAGCAATTGAAAATCTCAAGAAAACCCTTGAAAACGATGATCTGGATGCAATCATATCCAGCACAGAGGCATTAACTACAGCCTCTCACAAGCTAACTGAAATGCTCTACGCACAAAACCAGCAGGCGAATCCCGATTCAGCTGGTCAATCCGGCAACACGGCAAAGAATTCCGAGGACGACGATGTCGTTGATGCGGATTTTGAAGAGGTTAACAAAGAGGATAAATAGCATATTAAATTATATGTAAACAGGTCAAAGTGGAAGAATATTGGATCCTAGCCAAATATTTATTTCCGTTCATCAGCGTTTGGATACTCAAGGTCGCATATGGAATATAAAGATTATTATGAAATTCTTGAGGTAGGACGTGATGCCTCTCAGGATGATATTAAACGATCATATCGGAAACTTGCCCGTAAACATCATCCGGATATCAGTAAGGATGCTGGTTCTGAAGACAAATTCAAGGAGATTGGCGAGGCCTATGAGGTTTTAAAAGATCCCGAAAAACGGGCTGCCTACGATAAGTTTGGCAGCAACTGGGAACAGGGGCAGGATTTCCGTCCACCTCCTGACTGGGATGCCGGTTTTGAATTTTCAGGTGCAGGGGGAGGCGGAGCGGAAGGATTCAGTGATTTTTTCTCTGAACTTTTTGGCGGCTCCGGCCGCTTTCAGCAGGGACAAGGCAGATCATTTGCCCGGCAGGGAGAAGATCATCATGCCCGTATTATTATTACTCTGGCAGAGGCATACAAAGGCACCCGGAGAACCTTTACCCTTGCCAGACCAACCGTTGATGAACAGGGACGACTAATAAATAAACAACACACCATAACCGTCAATATTCCCAAAGGGATCGCTGAAGGCCAGAAAATCAGACTGGCCGGTCAGGGTATGCCGGGGCAGCATGGTGGTGTTCACGGCAATTTATACCTTGAGGTTTCATTTGCTGACCATCCCCTCTTTCGGGCAAAAAAACGTAATATTTACCTGACCCTTCCTATTACTCCCTGGGAAGCAGCTCTTGGTGGAAAAATTGAGTGCCCGACTTTATCAGGCATTGTACATCTCAATGTCCCACCTAATTCCCAAAGTGGCAAAAAACTACGGTTGAAAGGACGTGGTTTGAGCAGTGACAGCCATAGTGGCGATCAAATAGTTACCCTGGAAATCGTTATCCCACCAGCGAAGACGGATAAAGAGAAAGAATTCTACAAAGACATGGCTAAAATAATGCCGCTGAATCCTCGCCAGAGCATGGGAGGCCAATAAAATGGATAAACAGATAACGATTTACAGCACAGTTATTTTTGATGAAAACTCCAGTTACACCCTGGAGGAACTTTGCGATTTCTGCAGGCAGGACACTGAACTGATCAAAGAAATGATTAAAGAAGGGCTTCTTAGCCCTGTTGGCCATAATCCTGAACAATGGCGTTTTGGCCTGCGGGAAATTAAACGTGCCCAAACGGCCCATCGCTTAATTACGGATCTCCGTATAAACATGGCAGGAGCAGCATTGGCTTTAGATTTGCTGGAAGAACTTGAAGAATTACGGCGAAAATAAGGGTTTTTCAGGAAACTTCAACTTGTGGAAAATTTAACATTTTTGTGTAAGAGTTCATTCAAAATTGTCTAAAAAGCCCACCCAAAGGGTACCAGGGTCAAATCTTTGCAGGAGGAAACATGAAACAGGCAATGTTCTATCAACAGGAAAAAGAAAACAAGGTTGTCTGCGAACTATGCAGCCATCATTGTCATATAAAAGAGGGAAAACGAGGTATTTGCGGGGTTCGGGAAAACAGGGATGGCGTCTTATACAGCCTGGTTTATGGGAAGCTGATTTCCGAAAACATTGACCCAATTGAAAAAAAGCCTTTATTCAATTTTCTGCCCGGCAGCAGAGCTTTTTCCATCGCCACAGTTGGCTGTAACTTTCAGTGCCTCAACTGTCAGAACTTTGATATCTCCCAATATCCGCATTTGCATGATGGACAAATTGTCGGCACTGATCGGACGGCAGAAGCCGTGGTTAAAGAGGCTGTTCGAACGGAATGCAAAAGTGTCTGTTACACCTATGTGGAGCCGACTATTTTCTATGAATTTGCCTATGATTGTGCAGTGCTTGCCCACAAACAAAAGCTGAAAAATGTCTTTGTCAGCAACGGCTATATGACCCCGGAAGTAACCCGTCACCTGGCAGCTGTTCTGGATGGCATAAATATTGATATCAAGAGCTTTACTGACGATTTTTACAAAAAAGTTTCTAAAGCCAGACTGCAACCTGTACTCGATAGCGTTCGTCTCATGCGCGAGCTTGGAGTATGGGTTGAAACAACCACCCTGGTTATTCCCGGGCTTAATGATTCTGATTCCGAACTGCAGGACATAGCCCGTTTTATCAAGAGTGTTGATCCGGCCATTCCCTGGCATGTGAGCGCCTTTTTTCCAACGTATAAGATGATGGATCGAAAACCTACTCCTGTGGAAACCCTGCGCAGAGCAAGAGACATCGGTCTGGCAGAAGGATTACACTATGTTTATGAAGGTAATGTTCCCGGTGAGGGTGGAGAAAATACATACTGCCCGGGTTGTGGTACGGAACTGATTCACCGAGTCGGCTATAGCATCCGGCAAAACAACCTTGTTGATGGTCGCTGCGGTAAATGTGGTGAGCAGCTTGCAGGAGTGTGGAGTTGACGGGAACAAATAATGCCTACCATGAAAACCCAGGAGATCATGTCCGAATTTGCTAATCGAACCGGCCTGACAAATAGTCTCCACCCACCAAAGCGATATTTATGGACGGACAGTTTTGCGGTCTGTAACTTTCTGGAGCTTTTTCTTCAAACAGGCGAAAAGCGTTATAAAGAGGAGGCCTTTGCCCTGGAAGATGTGCTGCATTACCCGGCTGAGTATCGTCTCGCATTTCGCGAACTGGGCCTGTCTATTGGATTACAAACGGTTGAAAAAATGATGCTGATGATAAAAGAGCATCCTGTTGATTTTCCACAACAGCAATCGCTTATTTCGCAGCTTACTGAGTTCTCGCCTCATCTTCCTTTACAGAAAAATATAGAAAATTTCTGGCAGACAACAACAAATCAAAAAGGAAAGACATGGACAGAACATATCGACATTAACAGCGTCCTGTTAGCCACCAGCATGGAACCGGATGGTTACCTGATATTGCATTAATTTATTCAAGAGGAAAAAAGCTATGACAACTGAATGTGATCCAATTATCGGCAACTGGTATTGTCACCTGGACAAAGGGCAACGTTTTCGTGTGGTTGCAATTGATGTGTCTAATAAAACTGTTGAGGTGCAGAACTTCGATGGAAATCTGGACGAATATGAAATGAAGGACTGGTATCAACAAAAGATAGTGCTGTGTGAAGCGCCGGAGAACCCCTCGGGTCCACTTGATATCGGAAATATAGATGATTTAGGTACGGATATCACCGATACCA
>JAOZQU010000342.1 GCA_029932055.1 Desulfocapsa sp. | reverse complement strand
GACACAATTCAATGCCACTCCACCTGCCATGCACAGCTGTTTTTGTCCTGTTACCTTATGGACATGGTTGACCATTTTTAAGGTCACCTCTTCAGTCACTTCCTGGATAGAGCGTGCAAGGTCCATATCCATCTGCGTTAAGGCTGTTTCAGGTTCTCGCGCTGCCCTGCCAAAAAGATTGGCAAAGTTTTCATTGGTCATTGTAAGGCCGGCGCAATAATTGAAATACTTCATGTCCAGTTTGAACGAACCGTCCTCCTTGAGATCCATCAGTTTGGACAGAATCAGATCTTTATATTTTGGTTCCCCGTATGGTGCCAGGCCCATAAGCTTATACTCACCTGAGTTGACCTTAAAACCGGTAAAATAGGTGAAAGCCGAATACAGAAGACCGAGTGAATGGGGAAATATTATTTCTGCAAGTATTGTGATTTGTTTATCAGTGGCAGAACCATAACTCGTTGTCGTCCATTCGCCGACACCATCAATGGTAAGAAAGGCGGCTTCTTGAAAGGGGGAGGGGAAAAAGGCAGAAGCTGCGTGGGACTCATGGTGTTCAGGGAAAATGATTTTCCCCTGAAAACCAGCACTTTCTTTTATAATGTGATCTTTAATCCACAATTTTTGTTTTATCCATAAAGGCATTGCTTTTAGAAATGATTTGATACCGTAAGGTGCAAAAGCAAGGTATGTTTCAAGGATTCGTTCAAATTTAATGAGTGGTTTATCGTAAAAGGCAATGTAATCTATATCAGATGCATTGATTTTACCTTCCTGCAGGCAGTAAGCAAGTGCCTGACTCGGGAAAGCAAAATCATTTTTTTTCCGGGTAAATCGTTCTTCCTGAGCAGCGGCGATTATTTCGCCATCCTGAACAAGGCATGCGGCACTATCGTGATAGTATGCTGAAATTCCTATGATATTCATTGTTAGTCAGTTGTTACCATTGTCGTTTCTTATTTTTTCTTTTGCAGGAATCCAGCAAGAGAATCCAGGATCGCCACAGGAGAAAAAAATGTGCATAAAAAAGGGAAACATAAACTTTAAAACTTTTACTGGCTGTCAGCCAACCGGTAAAAATATAAAAAATGAGGCTTCCTACTATGCTGATCCAAATATAAAAGTTTAGAGTTTCTCTTTGGAAATCAAACAGTACATAAAGGGTGAAACAAGCCAGAACCATAACAACGAAAATTGAAAAGGGCGGGAGAAGCAGTTCCATGGCACTGTCGAAATAACAGAGATCTTTTTTTTCAATTCCTTTTTTCAGCAATTGCTGAAGGTATCTGTTTCTGACTTCAAACTTTCCCATATCCCATCTGGTTCTCTGGCCCTGGGATTGATCAATGTTTTTATGTATCTCTACACTTATACGGGCGTCATACGCAAAGACGACCCGTACATCCTGAAGGCGCAAAAACATACCATATTCAATATCCTCAACCATTGTGGTTGTGTTCCATCCATATTTTTCTATAACATTTCTTGCAAAACACATGCCCGTTCCCATGAGGTTTGCTGACCAGCCCAGCCGACTTCGACCATGATAGCGTAAGTTGCGATTTAGTGCAAAGCCCAGAAACGCAAGGCTTTCCAGGGGAGAACGGTCTGGATGGCGGGGCTCGGAGTATGCCTGTACAACTTCTGCTCCCTCAAGAAAGTGGTGGTTGATAACAGTGAGGAAATTTTCTGCCATATGAGTGTCTGCATCTATTATAACATAGGCATCATGGTCTCCTGTGGAGAGTAGCTGTGGAAAAACCCAGTGGAGGACTGCTCCTTTGCCACGTTTGTTGGAATCATGGCGATACAGACATGTTGCTCCAAGACTTTCTGCTATTTCTCCCGTATTGTCATCACAGTTATCTGCAACGACAATTACTTCATACAGTTCACTGGGGTAATTGATGCTTTGTAGTTTTTCCAGTGTCCGGCCAATCAGTTCGGATTCGTTGTGGGCAGGAATGATGACCCCGAATCTGATTGCAGGGGCGGAAAGTGGTTCTTTTTTTTGAGGCCAGAGGCTGGCAGTGGCAAGAAAAAGGAGATAGCAGAAAATCAGAAGAAATCCCACTCCGGTAATGAGAAAAAGAAGATCAACCAGCATGATTATTCCTTCTCCCACCACCAAATCTGTTCCAGAGGAGATAAAGAATAAATCTGGTGTTTCCGATCAGGTATCTGCGCCAGAGACGTTTGGGCTCAGTTGTTAAGCGGCACAGCCACTCAAAACCATTGTCCAGAAGCAGTTTGGGGCCTCTTCGCGTTTTGCCGGAGAGAAAATCAAAGAGCCCACCCACACCCCAGACAACTTTGGCATCCAGGTTTTTTGAGTTCTCGTGAATCCAGAATTCCTGTTGCGGTGCACCAAAACCCACCAGGATGATATCCGGCCTGGTGGCATTTATTTCCGCAATCAGGTCTGCACATTGTTCCTGTTTGAAATATCCATGATGGGTTCCGCTAATCAGCAGATTGGGGATTTTTTTTTGTAACTTTTTTGCGGCATCTTCGGCCACACCCTCAATGGCACCAAGTAAATATATTCGCAGCCCCTGTTTCGCGAAATCCCTGCACAGCTCAGGCATGAAATCTGCGGCGGTCAGTCTGTCAGGCAGGGTGTTGCCCCATAATCGTGCGCCTAAAACCACACCGATACCATCTGCATATACCAGATTTGCATTGTTGATAACATTCTGGTATCCGGGGTCGTTTTTTGCTATCAGCATGCAGTCTGTATTGACGTACATGATTTTGGTTTGTACGCCTGCTGCTATATATTGAGTAATTTTTGTGCCCAGGCCCTTTACGTCAAGGACGTCAATTGTGGTGCCAAGCAGGGTAATAGTTGTACGTTCCATATCCGCCCTCATAGGGCATAGCCTTCAGGCTAAGAAAATTGCCTTGTCTGCCAACAACTTTTAACCAGTTGAGGTGATGACACAAAATGTGCT
>JAOZQU010000118.1 GCA_029932055.1 Desulfocapsa sp. | reverse complement strand
CCCACATCCTTGCCTTTGAAGGAGATTCCAACGTGGTCTGGTTTGAAGGGAATTATTCGGACTATGAAAAAGACAGAAAGGCCCGTCTTGGTCCAAAAGCTGAGCAGCCGCATAGAATAAAATATCGTCAGCTTACGCGATAATTTTTGTAACTATTCAGCAAGGCAACCGGGGTGAAAATTCCGGCATTTATTTTAAAAGTAACAAAAAGGTCAACGTCTTGATTTTATATAATATTCATCTTTTGTTACTTAGAAGGTGATAGCTGGTAATTTCCCTAACCGCTGTCCTGTAACTGTTTAGGAACGCCCCATATTTGTGCAGGCGCCCCGGAGGAAATGCCCTTGGGGTGCAGGCTGGAGAACTATAGTAGTTCCTATGCGGGCCAGCCTGACCGTGCAGAGATGGGATGCTTCTGAATAGTTATTTTTTTTGGCTAAAACTTCATAAAATCCGTCATTCCCGAGGTAGTTATCGGGAATCTATCTTGAATATGGCTGGATTCCCGATAACTACCTCGGGAATGACGTGCTTTTTGAAATAATATGCCTTAACAACAACACGCTGAATAGTTACCTTTTTTTTGTTACTATTTCATACTCCTTGACCAGAGCCAACTTTATCACCTTTTATATCATCAGCAAAAAGGCTTATTCCACGCTCCATTGCGCAAAAATCGCCACACATGGTACATGTTTTCTGATTTTCAGGTGTTCGTGATCTGCGCACCTCTTCCGCCTTTTCAGGGAACATGAGGAGTTTGAAATGTTCATCCCAATTGGTATCGCGGCGACTGAGAGCAACTTTTTTCTCCAGCTCTCTACGCTCCGGGTATTTAGCAATATCACCAATTCTGGCAGCCAGACGGGTGGCTCTGATTCCTTCACGAACATCATCTTCATTGGGTAAAGCCAGATGTTCTGCAGGAGTGATGTAACAGATAAGATCTGCACCGTATCTTGCTGAATTGGCAGCACCAATTGCTGAGGTTATGTGGTCATAGCCTGCTCCTGAGTCTGCAGGCAGAGGCCCAAGAACATAATAGGGTGCACCACCGCTCATGCGTTTTTCAAGCATAATATTCCCTTCAATCTCATCAAGGGGTACATGGCCGGGCCCCTCAACCATCATCTGGCATCCCATATCACGTCCCAACTCTGCCAGCTCACAGTTAATCACCATCTCTGCCATCTGTGCCCTGTCATGACTGTCATGAATAGCTCCTGCCCTGATACCATTACCAAGAGATAGAACAGCGTCATACTTCTTCATCAAATTGCAGACACGATCAAACTGTTCATAGAGTGGATTCTCACAATTGTTATACTCCATCCAGGAAACCATAAAAGTGCCGCCTTTTGAAACCAGCCCACCATATCGATAGCCCTGATTTCGTAAACGCTCAATGGAATATCGATTAATTCCACAGTGGATGGCCATGAATGAAATACCATCACTTAACTGTCGTTCAATGAGTTCAAAGAGATACTCACTGTCCAACTTGTTCGGGTTGTGATATTTTTTACCGGCTTCAGAAAATGCCTGATAGAGGGGAACATTACCAACAGGAAGAGAACATCCGTCCAGAATCATTCTTCGCACTTCATCAAGGTTTCCTCCTGTTGACAACTCCATGAGAGTATCTGCCTTTTCTTCCTCAGCTACTCGCGCTTTGCGAACCTCAAGATCAAAATCAGCAATATCAGAAGAAGTCCCTATTGATGCATTAACCTTGGTCCTTAATCCATAACCAATGCCCACCACCTTCTGCTGTTTACGATTTGGATTACAGGGTATAACAATTCGCCCTTCTGCAACCCGTTCGCGAATCCATTCTGCAACAAGTCCTTCCTGCTCTGCAACTTTGATCATTTCTTCAGTGATAACTGCCTTCCGTGCCAATTCAATCTGTGTCTCCATTACTCAATCTCCTCTGCTGTTTCATACATTCCGTTTGGGCATAAAAAAAGTCCGTATCACACCTGACTGAAGATGCAATACGGACTTGAACGGACGACATTATCCTTTTTTCCAGGCAGGTCTTCTGACTCTACGGATCATTCTCTGGTCACGCCTTCCCGCCGGATATTCCGACAGTGACATTATGTGACCATTGTCCCCGCTTACAGCGTTGGCCCAACGTTACGGATTTTCACCGTATTCCCTTTTCACCGCATCAGTACCTTTGTGGGGGTGTTAAATGCGACACCTGAAAAATATGTTATGGGACATTTTAATACTCAAATAATGCATTTTTGTAAAGCCAATGCTCTACACCCTTGTCAAGCATAGCCATCAGACTTAATGTACATCCATTCTCACAGCTCAGCTCACAAACGGTCACTATAAAATGTTCCCTGTCGACTTTCTACAAACAGTTTCCCACTCGCCCGGCGTCTATCGGATGCTCGATAAACAGTCACGGGTACTCTATGTAGGCAAAGCCAAAGACCTCAAAAAAAGACTTACCTCATATACCCGCTTTTCAGGCTCTGACCACAACAAAACCACGGTGATGCTGTCCAAAGTTCACAAAGTGGACACCCTGCTCACCAACACGGAAAAAGAAGCCCTGATTCTTGAGGCTTCATTAATAAAAAAGCATAAACCAAAATATAATATCCTCCTTCGCGATGATAAAAACTACCCGCTTATCAAGGTAACTGTTCAGGATACCTGGCCACGTGTACACATGACACGCAGGCGTAAAAAAGATGGCGCCAGATATTTCGGCCCTTATGCCTCAAGCTCTGCCATGTGGGCAACCCTGCGACTGCTTGCCGACCTCTTTACTTTACGAAAATGTAAGGGCAGCGAAGTACGGCCTCGTAAAAGGCCATGTTTAAATCTGCAAATGGGTAAATGCCTTGCCCCCTGTGTTGATCTTGCGGATCCAGAGGAATATCACGATCAGGTTAAAAAGGTATTGATGATACTTGAAGGTCGTAACAGAAGCCTGGTTAAAGACCTTAAGGGAGAGATGGTAAAAGCCGCTGAAGGTCTTTTCTTTGAAAAAGCAGCTGCAATCAGGGATCAGATCACAGCGCTTTCAAAAACCCTTGAAAAACAAGTGGTGGCCTCTGCCAATTTTAAAGATCAGGATGTATTCGGCTACTGCAGGAAAGGTACTTCAATCGCCCTTGCCATTCTTTTTGTCAGGGAAGGCTTAATAACAGGCAGTCGTAATTTCTTTATCAATGAACCAATGGAGGCTGATACAACTATTCTCTCCCAGGCACTGAACCTGTTTTACGACGAAAAAGGAGTTCCGGCAAAAGAAATACTCATCCCCTTTGCAGTAGAAGATACCGAACTACTGGCTGAACGTTTCTCAGAACTTTTAGGAGGAGTCGTCAGTCTGAATGTGCCCAAACGTGGCGACAGGGTGCAGTTGCTGCAAATGGCGAACACAAATGCTGCCCATGTTTTTGATGAAAAGGAGAAGATAAAAAAATCCTGGCAGGGATTGTCCGCATCAATGGAAAAGCTCCTGCATCTTGAACATATTCCAAATCGCATCGAATGCCTGGATATCTCTAACACAAGTGGTAAACAGGCAGTAGGCTCACTTGTCTGTTTTAAAAATGGAGAAGCGTCCAAATCAAATTTCAGACATTATAAAATCAAAACAGTCCCTGGCCCTGACGATTATGCCATGATGGAAGAGGTTTTACAAAGACGCCTCAGCCGTGGTATAGAAGAAAATACACTTCCAGACCTTTTTGTTGTTGATGGTGGCCGTGGTCAACTAGGTATAGCCATGCGTGTTGCTGGTGAGCTTGGTATCGCTGACGATCTTGACTGGATAGGTATTGCCAAAGAAAAAAAAACAGAAGGCGAAAAGCTCTATAAGCCAGGAAGAAAAAACCCCATACTTCTCAAAGGCCACAATCCTGTTTTACTTTACCTCATGCGTATTCGTGATGAATCACATCGATTCGGCGTAACCTTTCACAGAAAATTGCGTGGCAAAGTATCCATTGCCTCAACCCTTGATCATATCCCTGGAATTGGCCCTGATCGGAAGGAAAAAGTCCTGAAACAGCTTGGGAGTGTCAAACGTATCCGGGAAGCCTCCATGGAAGAGTTAGCTGCTGTTCCCGGTATTGGCAAAGATACGGCAGCGACAATCCACAAACACTTTCACAAATAAACAAATGGCTACTGAAGAAGAAATATTAGCACGACTCAAACCCGGTTGTATCTGTAAAGGTATCAAACTCCATAAAATACTTGCTGCCATTGAGGATGGCGCTACCAGCTATGAGGAAATTGCAGCAGTGACAGGTATTGGCGGTGGATCGTGTAAATCGAGACGATGTAGAGCCAAGGTGGCTGGTTTGCTTGGTGAGTCTGAGCCTGAGCCTGAATTTGATTTCTGATTGAATCGTATTATTCATGCTTTTCAGTTTTTTAAAAAAAATACTGGCACATTGTGGTATTCGGTTATATGTTTAGACCTTATTCAGTGCTTTATATTTACGTTGCTAATTACAAAGAAACTTTATTCAAACAAATGTTGCATTTACAGGAGAAAACGCATGAAACAAATTAATCGAAAAACGATAACTCTTTTCCTTGTACTTTTTGGTGTTTTATTATTTCTCATTCCAGAAAACTTACTGGCAACAGCAAAAACCAATGAAGGAGTTACGGAAAATACTGTGACCCAACTGGTTGAAGGAAAAATCAAACGATTTAACCATGAACAGCAGAGCGTGGTTCTGAAAGAAAAAAAAGGTAAAAAAATGACCATTCTATGGGATTGGAACACCTCTCTTGTCGGGTACTCTTCCCCACAAAAAATAGAAAAAGGAGATGAGGTTAAAATTTGGTATTCAGGTGATAATCAGAAACTCACTGCGGTAAAAATTGAGAAGAAACTGATGGTCGGTTGCGAATAAAAACAAGTACAAATCTGCTGATCTAGCGCAACGTTTTTCATCTTTCGTTTACCCTATAGAAAATTTAACAATAAACGTTGCGCTCATCCTCCTCCATACCCCATAGCCGTCTGGCTACGGGATTCACCTTGTCTACCAATAATTTTCAATCCGTTAAGGTGATGACACAAAATGCACTATTTCAAAATATTAATAATTAACCATTGTCAATTGATTATTGATTATTGATTATTAAGAAAAATACTCTTTTGACAATATACTTAAATAACAATACAAATAATCAATAATCAATTGTTAACGACTAATGACTAACGCTTAGCCTGACGGCTACCCTCCATACCCCTTCCGTTCTCCACCTTCCCGACAACCACAAAAAAGCATCTCCGACCTTGCAATAATACGATTGCTAGTTACTTTTCTATGCTGAAAGAGTTACATTCACTTTTCAGCAAAATAGCCAATATTCACACATCTTTTTAACACAAAATATATAGATACCTATTATGACATTTTCAGATGAACCACTTCTCATATTTGATGGCGCCTGTGGAACCACCCTGCAAACCATGAAAATTGACCCTGCAGTTTGGGATGGCCTTGAAGGCTGTAACGAATACTTGAACATCTCTTCCCCTGAGACCATCATTGAACTGCATCGAAAGTTTCTTGCAGCTGGTGCCATGGTTATTGAGACCAATACCTTTGGAGCTTCTTCAGTGGTGCTGTCTGAGTATGGTTTGGAAAACAGAGTTGATGAGTTAAACAGAGCAGCTGTGGCCAATGCAAAAAAGGCAGTGGCTGAATTTTCAACAAAAGAACATCCGCGCTACATTGTCGGTTCCATCGGACCAACCACAAAATTGCCAATCCTTGGTCATATCTCACCTCAGGATCTTGCGGAAACTGTTACAGAACAGCTGCAAAGCCTGCTCGACGCCGGAGTGGATGCTATAATTATTGAAACTTGTCAGGATCTTCTTCAGATTAAAACAGTGCTGATTGCCTGTTTTGACCTGCTCGAAAAACGCAGCATGGATATCCCGGTTCTCGCCTCTGTCACCTTTGAACAACAGGGAACCATGCTTGTCGGCACTGACATCAGCGCCGTCTGTGCAACCATTGCCCCCTTCCCTGTCTTTTCTTTAGGCCTGAACTGTGCAACCGGCCCAACTGATATGGAACCCCACATCGACTATCTTTGCAAGCACTGGAAAAAACGCATTTCCTGTATCCCCAATCAGGGGATGCCGGAAGTCGTCGATGGAAAAACGCATTACCCCTTAACGCCGGAAGAATACGGAAAACACATGTATGATTTTGTAACAAAAAAAGGTGTCTCCATTGTGGGAGGATGCTGCGGAACCTCTCCTGCTCACATCAAAGGATTGGTTGAAGCATTGCAATCAGCAATTCCTGCAGATCGCAGTGAGGTGGTCAAATGAGCAACGTTACAAGCAATACGGATCTTGTTCAGGTTGCCAGCCTGTACCAGGCAGTTGACATTAAACAGCAGCCTGCACCGCTGATCATTGGAGAACGTTCAAACCCCACCGGATCAAAAAAATTCCGCGAACTGCTCATTGCAAACGATTATGAGGGTTGTTTGCAGATCGGCATTGATCAGGAACGCCTTGGTGCCCATGTGGTTGATTTGAGTGCTGCCTGGGCTGGGCGCGATGAAGAGAAAGATCTTGTCACACTTGTACAGATGTATGGACGTACCCTGAAAGCTCCGCTGATGATCGATTCCACCTCCCCTGCCGTTATTGCCAAAGCCCTTGCCGTCTATCCGGGGAGAGCCATAGTCAACTCCATAAATCTTGAAGACGGTGGGGAAAATCTCGACGCAGTATGCTCTTCTGTTAAAAAATACGGCGCCTGCGTAACAGCACTCACCATTGATGAACAGGGAATGGCCATGGACTGTGAATCAAAGATCAAGATTGCCAAACGTATCTACGACCTTGTAACCATTAAACATGGTATCAATGCCGATTCTCTCTTTTTTGACCCACTCACATTTACTGTTGGCTCCGGTGATGAAAAGCTGCGGGATGCTGCTGTTCAAACCCTCGATGCCATCAAGAAAATTAAAGCAGAACTTCCCGGCTGCCACACGATTCTCGGCCTCTCCAACATCTCTTTTGGTCTACCGGTTCCAGCACGAAAAATATTAAATGCTGTATTTCTCCATGAAGCCGTTGAAGCCGGTCTTGATGCAGTCATCATTGATCCCACCAATTGCATTTCCCTTGAATCAATAGACAAGGATGCCTGTGCCCTTGCGCTTGATCTTCTTCATGACAACACAGAAACAAATGATCAGCCGCTCATGACCTATATCAAATATTTTGAAGATCATGACGTTGAAGAGGATAAACAGGAGGATGAAAATGCCTCACCCGAGGAACTAATCCGGGATCGTATTATGCTTGGCAATCAGCAGGATCTGCCGGACATCCTGCGTATGCTGCTGGATCGCTATTCAGCACTCGAAATTGTTAACCAGCATCTGGTTGCTGCCATGCGTGAAGTGGGCGTACTCTTTG
The DNA here is from genome assembly GCA_029932055.1 of Desulfocapsa sp. GTDB lineage: Bacteria > Desulfobacterota > Desulfobulbia > Desulfobulbales > Desulfocapsaceae > Desulfocapsa. The sequence continues at coordinate 3,748 of JAOZQU010000118.1, read as the reverse complement.
GAACTGGCGAAATGCTGCTACCCTTTGTCTTGCAGTCTGCCGAGGTCATGCGTAAATCCGTGGATTTTCTTGAACCTTTCATGGACAAAGATGACCGTTCCGATGCGCCATGTATTTTACTTGCCACTGTTCAGGGAGATGTCCATGACATTGGCAAGAACCTCGTTAACATAATACTCAGCAATAACGGATATCGGGTCATTGATATAGGTATCAAAGTTGCTGCCGAGACCATCATAGAAACAGTAAAAAACAATCCTGAAATCGATATTATCTGTCTCAGTGGGTTACTGGTTAAATCCGCCATGATCATGCAGGAAAGCATGAAAAAATACAAAGCCGCTGGCATAAACAAACCAATCCTACTCGGTGGTGCAGCGCTTACCCGTAAATTTGTTGCCTTGGATTGTGCCCCTGAATACGATGCTCCTGTTGTCTACTGTCGTGATGCCTTTTCAGGATTGAAAGCCATTCAGGATTTTGAAAAAGGAGATCTGCAATCAAGTACATGGGAACAAAAGACAAAAAACCAATCTCAAAACAACAGTAAAAAGAGATCAGATATTCAGGTACTGGAATCTATTCCGGAACCACCATTCATTGGCAGGAAAACCATAGAAGCCGATCCTGCTGATTTCCTGCCACTCATGAATCAGCAGATACTCTTTCGTGGTCGTTGGGGATATAAACGTGGCAAACTTGATGAAGCAGGGTATCAAAAGTTACTGAACACCACTGTTTTCCCCGAATTTACAGCTTTGCAAAAGAGAGTTGAATCAGAAAATCTGCTGGAGCCCAAAATTCGATACGGATGGTTTGCCTGCAAACGTGCAGATGAAAGCCTGGTTATTAAACATAATGATAATGAATACAATTTCACTCTGCCACGGCAAAAACGAGAACCAACCAAAAGCCTTGTGGACTTTTTCCGCACAGAAGAACAGGGAACAGATCTGATTGGATTTTTTGTGGTCACACTGGGCGAAAAAATCGGCAGGATCTGTCAGAATTTATACGGACAGCACAAATACCATGAATATCTGCTGCTCCATGGCTTTGGTGTGGAGGCAGCCGAAGCCCTCGCCCAATACACGCATAACCTCATGCGCCGGGAACTCAAAATAGACGATTCAGGACAACGCTATAGTTTTGGATACTCGGCCTGTCCTGAACTTGATTTGCAGCAACCACTGTTCTCCCTTCTTCAGGCAAATAAAATTGGGGTGCAGCTCAGTTCCTCAATGGAGATGGTTCCAGAATTGAGTGTTTCTGCGATGGTGGTTCACCATCCGCAAGCACATTATTTTGCTGTTTAAAAGAAATCAGTCCATCGCAATATTTATGAGGTCTGTCTATGATCACATACGGCCATGCCGGATAATCGAAACCAAGAGCCAGAACCCCATAACACCGGCCACAAGAAATCCTGCCAGCCCGATAATGGGGATCCCGTTCCATTTTGGCGGGATATCGGACAAAATAATCAAAGATGAACCTATAATCTGTGCAGCCAGCACGATAGCAAAGGCAACGCGGTTGGACACTCGATCAAGGGCCGTTGCCAGCTTTCCAAGGCCACGGTGCTCAAATTCAAGCTTCATCCTGCCCGCATGCAGTTGCCTCAAAATACCTCGAACTTCTTCAGGCATCTCCTGAATAAGTTTCAGATATTCACCGCTGGTTGCACCAATTTCTTCGGCAAGACGACCAGGCCTTAAACGTGCTGCCTTCACTTTTTTAATATAGGGTTCAGCCAGTGTAATAAGCTCCAGATCGGGATCGAGCACTAAGCCGACACCTTCAATCGTGGCAAGCGCCTTGATCATTAAATAGAGATTCGGCTTAATACTAAGCTTATGCCGCTGAACAAGATCAAGGAGTTCCTGCAATATTTTCCCTGCCTCCAGATCCTTCAGAGGCAGGTACATATAGCGATCTAAAAGATCAGCAAGGTCACGGCTGAGTGCATCATGATCAATCTCACCGAATTGAATGGTTATCCTGAGGACACCATCTGTTATCTTGCGATCATTTTTTGTTACAATGGAGAGCATCAGGTCGGTAAAATCTTCCCGATCCTGACGGCTGAGCCGCCCCATCATACCAAAATCAATAAAACAGGTAACATTGTCTGGTAAAATAAAAATATTGCCCGGATGGGGATCTCCATGAAAAAAGCCATGCACAAAAATCTGTTCCATAACCAGATTGGCACCACGTTCGGCGATCAGAGATAAGTCATAGCCCTGGCTGCGCAAAGTATCGAGCTTTGAGGTTTTGATCCCTTCAATGTATTCCATGGTCAGAATACGATCGGAACTTAAGTCTGAATAGACAAGTGGGACATAAATAGTTTTATTTTCACTGAATTGTCGTGCAAAACGCTGGACATTGGCAAGTTCCACCGTGTAGTCGATCTCCAGTGACAAACTCCGGGCAAACTCGTCAACCACAGCGGATGGCCGATGCCCCTGGAGTTCTTCCAGATATTGCTCCATAAGGGACGCAAGATGCGCCAGAATCTCCAGATCAACGGCAATGATATTCTCAATATTCGGTCGTTGAACCTTGATCACTACTTCATTGCCGTCTTGGAGGCGTCCTCGATGAACCTGGCCTATGGACGCTGCAGCCATGGGTTCTTCGTCAAAATCCTGAAACAACTCGTTTGGTTTTTTGCCGGTTTCAGCAAGAAAAATCTCTTCCACTTCAGCAAAGGAGAAAGGCGGGACATTATCCTGCAACTTGGCCAACTCGTATAAATACTCAGGTAAAATCAAATCAGGACGGGTGGAGAGTACCTGGCCCAACTTAATAAACGTTGGCCCCAACTCTTCCAAGGCCATACGAAATCGTTCAGGACGTGAGTGTTTTTCGATCTCTTCCCGAGGCTTTCTGTTAATCATCTTCAGTCCTGTTTCCAGGTACTGATCTATACGTAGCCCCTCAACAAGATCATCAAATCCGTATTTAAACAGAATCCGTATTATTCGCTGGTATCGCTGAAGATGCCTGTAGGTACGGCCTATGGCTCCGATTTTCCTGATACTGATCATAAATTCACGTTGTCGTGTTATTCTGTTATGCCTCTGGCTTTTTATTCAGGGCAATCTGTAACTCTTCAACCTGCCGACGCAAATCTGCAAAATCTGCGTTAGTGGGAATGTCGAGTTTTTTAATTTCTCTTTCTATGATCTGACTAATTTTGAGATCCAATGAATCCTTAATCGAGCCAGTTTTTTTGACCAGTTCATTTACAAACTCTTTTCCTTCGTCTTCCTTGATTTTTCCCTGTTCCACTAATTCATCTTTTAGAGCTTCAATTTTCTCCTTTGTGAGGAATGCTGCTCCAATGCCTGTGTATACAATGTTTTTTAATAGTTCCGTCATGATATCCTCATGGTTCAATATATGGATTGATAATCGAGTGCTTTGGTACCTTACAGAATATTTTCTCGAAGTCGGAGTTTACATCCCTCAAGGGGGTAATAAAAAGAGTACCCTGATTCTTTAGGGTGCTTACCTGTATTTTTCAAAGAAAATATTCTGACAAGGTACTTATCCCCCTTGAGGGGGCACTAAAATGAGTACCGGCTTACCTTTCATCACCGGTGTTAAGGAGTTGCTTTTTATTTTGCAGCCATTCTCAAATGTTTATCAAGATCTTTCATCTCCACAAGAGTTTTCTTCATCTTGGCAAGACCATACCAGGTTGTATAATCGGGCATTAAATGAAACGATGCCTGAA
>JAOZQU010000341.1 GCA_029932055.1 Desulfocapsa sp. | reverse complement strand
TCGCTGGCAATCAGCAGATTCTGCGGTTCTCCCACCAGGGTGCAGACTCCGCCAAGGGCGGTTCCTACGGCACCATGCATCATCAGGTTGCGAAGAAAGGCACGGAATTGCTGCAACTCCTGCCGGTGCACATCCTTAAGGGCCTTGTCAGCCATTAAGTCATGGCTGGTATGCATCTCCTTCCCTGAAATATAGCGATGATAAACATTGTAGAAACCATAGGCCACGGCAATAATCACCGCAGTAACGGTCAGTGCGTCAAGAAACGCGGACAAAAAGGCCCCGGCAAAGCAGAAAAAGAGAGAAATATAAATCTTTGACTGAACCCGAACCAGGACTCGAGTAAAGGTGAACTGCAGAAAATCCTTCATAAAGTAGATACCGGCTACCATAAAGATCAGCAGCAGGATTACTTCAAAATTAGCCAAAGTCTCATGGTATACCGATTCAGGTTTAGTCAAGCCGATGGCCACTGCTTCAATGGCAAGCAAGCCACCCGCCGGAAGGGGATAACATTTGAGTGCCATGGCCAGGGTGAAAATAAATTCGCCTATCAACACCCAACCGGTAATAAAAGGCCCAACAGTATAGAGCAGGATAGGGTTGATAATGAGAAATATAAGGATTGACAGCTTGTACCAGCCAGGGGCATTGCCGAGGAAGTTTCTCTGAAAGGCCTGAGGTAGGGTTGTAGGCATGGATATTTCCTTTTTTGGGTTGGTCTCTGGCCGAAGAGTACACATCGTCACCATGTGAAGTCAGCCCTCATAATCAACTTAATTTTTAGTTGTCGTGGACAGTTAGCAGGGTGTTAATTTTTTTTCGGCATTCAATTTGAAGAGTCCGGTTTCTGGGTTTGCTGGTGTTACTATTTCCAGAAATGTGAATATTTAGGATAAAATATTTTGGGGGGATAAACCACATTTTTCTGTCGGGGTCAATTAAGAAAATTACCAATGGCAATATTAGTCCCAGTAAGAAAATGCTGCTAGTGAAATAAATTTATAAAGAATTCGGGAGGATGGGATCGCTCAATTTAACCTTTGTTGGGAGATGGGGTTTTTGTATCTACAAATACAAAGGTGGGGATTGGTGATGTGGTGCAAAAAAAGCGGCTAAGTCAATATGTGATTTAGCCGCTTGATTGTATTATGGCTGGGGGACAGGGATTCGAACCCCGATAAGCGGAGTCAGAGTCCGTTTTTGTTTCTTTCACTATCCTTCATTTTATGTCACGAGATCATGGAAAAGAAGGGGCGCGCCCCTCGATCTATTCAATACGCTTTTACCTGTATTCAGATGGTTATTTCCCATGCTATTAAACTTGGATATTACCAGGCTGTTAATCCTATCCTGGCATTGCCAAAGAACAGCCGCCTAAAGTTTGATAATCGTAAGACCAGATTCTTATCTCATGAAGATGCCGATAGACTTTTAGAAGTATTGGCTAAAAAGAGTGAGCAGGTCTGTGACATGACACTGCTCAGTTTGCATTGTGGGCTAAGGTTTGGCGAAATTGCAGCCCTGACTTGGGGTGATATTGATCAGACTCACGGTTTTATCACCTTACGTGATACTAAGAGTGGGAAGGACAGGACTGTTACAATGACTGGTGAAGTGACAGAGATGTTTAAAAGTAGGGATGGAAAGTATGGTGAGCTTGTTTTTTCCTGTAGAACTGGCAAGCCGCAGAGAATGCTTTCCAGAACCTTTGCTCGAACTGTTGAAGAGTTAGGCTTTAATGATGGCGTGAATGATTCTGACCGGAAGCAAAAGATTACATTCCACTCCTGCAGACACACGTGTGCAAGTTGGCTAGTAATGGTTGGTGTTCCTCTATACACAGTACAAAAAATTCTAGGTCACTCTACTATTGCAATGACAGAGAGATATGCACACCTGGCTCCAAAGGAGTTCAAGGCAGCTGCCAATCTGATGGAACAAGGGATTGCAGAAAGTCGGGCTAAACGTAAAAACGATATTGGAAAGGTTGTTAACATTAAATAATACCCTTACAGAAGATAGGGTAGCTCCCGAAAAGCGGCACTGTTATTTGCTAAGACAATAAATAATCCCAGATATCTTTAACTGAAGTTTCCTAGAAATTATGTGGCATCAGTTGAGAACTATAGACACATGGGGATAGCTATCAAGTAATGTTTCAATGTCTATGCCATTAAGGAGAGAGTGACTGCAATATGCCTTTAAAATCAAGCAGATAGACAGTGAAAGGTGAGCGCAACCATGGTGTAGTTCAATTATTATCTAAGTAATTGGAAATATATCAAAAGGAGCGGCTCACAATGCTTATATTACGCGATTTACTGTTACCCCTGCAAGAAGAATTTTCTCATACAGAACAGGGACAGAAAAGAAAAATCTGGTTTGCATACACGTTGCTGGCGGTGGTGGTTCCATTTACATCATCAATCACCTCCAACCTGTTACGTGCCCTGCAAACTCTGTTTGGTCTAGAACTACAGAGTCAGCGGTTTTACACCTTTATGGCGAGTACAACGCTGCCATGGAAAGGATTGTGGCAAGCCATGTGGGGAATGATTCCGTCACCAGCCACAGAAGAACGTATTATTGTTGCACTGGATGATTCAATAAATCCCAAGAGTGGCAGGAAGATTTTTGGTTGTGCTCATTTTCATAATCATGCGACAAAGGGAAATCAGAATTCCTACCCCTGGTCACAATGCATCCTGGCAATAGGGTTGCTGAAGAAAGTAAAGTCACGATGGGCTTGCCTGCCACTTGACTTTCGATTTTATATGATGAAGAAGGACATTGAGGCAGGATCTGCTACAGCTAAACAAAAGGGGAAGGTTCTCCCATTTGAAACCAAGATGAAGCAGGCAGCCACAATGATCAAAGAAGTTCGAAATTATTTCCATCAGTCAGTGTTGATTGTTACAGATAGTTGGTTTGGCAATAATGGTCTCTGGTTCAGGTTAGATC
>JAOZQU010000340.1 GCA_029932055.1 Desulfocapsa sp. | reverse complement strand
CCATCAGAGAAGAGTAACAGAGCTACCCCACCGGCAACGGCGAATTTATCCTAGTTGTATGATGAACCGCAATTGAGGGACATAGCCAGTCAAATGCTGACTTCGCTCGGCTATAGAGTCGAGTCTGTCTGCAACGGTGAGTTGGCTATTAAATTTCTTGAGGATAATCAGGTTGACCTGATCGTTATTGACATACTGATGGAGCCGGGAATGAACGGTCGACAGACCTATGAAAAGATACTTACCATGCACCCGGATCAAAAAGCAATTATTGCCAGTGGATTCTCGGAAAGTGATGATATCAAGGAGACACTCCGACTCGGGGCCGATGTCTTCTGCAATCCGTTATTGGTAATATGAGTTTTAAGGTTCTTGGTTCACATAGTCTATCAATCATAAAGGATAATCATGCTCTCCGGGAAAAATAAAAAATGCTTTATTAAATTTTTCACTCTTTCTGTACAGTGTCTGTATGCATCGTTTTGGACAACACCTGCATGGGCAGTACAGACTCATGGCGGGGCAGAAGGACTTGTTTCCCATCAAGTCGGCCATATACTTTTTTTTATCGGCATGGTCTTCTTGTTAGTCCGGCAACACCAAAGTCGATTGACAGGCCCTGGTTGGCGAGAATTCAAAGTGTTTCTGATTCTGGTTATCCTTTGGAATTGCCTTACCTTTATCGGGCACTGGTTTCGTGAGGTGGTGGACATGGATAAGTTTGTCCAGGATAACGGTCATATGGTCGGCTATCAAATAACCAATACCTTTGACCTTATATTTTATATAACCAGGTTGGACCATATTCTCCTTGTCCCAGCCTTTCTTTTCTTACTCATGGCTTTAAGGCGCTGGGGGCAATCCTCATGATCTTTTCTTGGCTCCCTGTCATATGGGTTGATGTGGTGGGTTCCTCTGTCACCCTTGTACTTTCCCTTATCTGCGCTATGTACTCGTGGCGCTGGGCAAAAAAGAAACAGGGTGACACCTTCCGTCATTATCTCTTTCTGTTGACCCTCTCGTTGGCTTTCTTTGCTGTTTCCCGCTCATTCGGTCATCTTGTCAAACAGATATTGCTGTTTTATGAGATGAAGCATATCTGGAAACAGATTGCCCCGTATTCAGGTTCATTCAATACTGCTACTTTTATCATTGTATTCTCATTCAGCCTTTATTTCTATCGCTCATACAAAGTGCATTTGGAATTAGAGTTACATAAAGACAATCTTGAAAAATTAGTAGAAGAGCGAACTGCTGAGTTGGAGGAGAAAAATATATCATTAAAGAGCGAGATCCTTGAACGGAAACAGGCGGAAAATGCGCTTGCCGATGAAAAGGAGCGCCTTGCTGTCACTCTGCGTAGCATCGGCGACGGCGTTGTCACCACTGATATGGATGGTCATATCATTTTGATGAATAAAATTGCAGAAGAGCTTACCGGGTATCCGCAAGAAGAAGCCTTCAACAAACCATTACCGGAAATCTTTCACATAATTAATGAGAGGACCCGAAAGCGATGCGAGAATCCTGCTGAAAAGGTTCTTTCTTCCGGTGAAGTTATTGACATCGCAAGGCATACAGCTCTTATCGCTAAAGATGGCACGGAAAGAAGTATTGCAGACAGTGGGGCACCAATCAGGGATAAAGAGAGCCGGATTATCGGAGTGGTGTTAGTTTTTCGAGATGTAACCGAAATAAATAAAATGGAAGAGGAGTTGCTAAAGCTTGAAAAGCTTGAATCTGTCGGTGTGTTGGCAGGTGGTATCGCTCATGATTTTAACAATATATTGGCAGCCATATTGGGTAATATCGATTTGACCTTGTTCGATGCCAATCTGAACCCTGAGACTCGGAAATTGTTGACTGAAGCAAAAAAGGCATCAGTCAGAGCAAAAGATCTTACCCAACAGTTGCTCACCTTTTCCAAAGGTGGCGAGCCTGTTAAAGAGACGACATCACTCCTTGACATCATCAGGGATTCGACCCAATTTGTTCTTCATGGCAGCAATGTTTCCTGCAAGTATCATGTTCCGGATGACCTTTGGTTCGTTGAGGTAGATAGAGGTCAGACGAGCCAGGTTGTCCAGAATCTTATTATCAATGCTAAGCATGCTATGCCAGCAGGAGGTATTATTAATATTACCTGTGAAAATATACTCCACAGCGATGACGAAAGTGTTTTCCTACCTCAAAAAAACAATTATGTCAGAGTCTCCATAAGTGACAGCGGAGTTGGCATCCCTGAAAATATTATAGATAAAATTTTTGATCCCTATTTTTCCACTAAGCAGGAAGGAAGCGGATTAGGCCTGGCGATAAGCCATTCTATAATCAGTAAGCATGATGGTCACATTTCCGTACAATCAAAATTAGGAGAAGGCACGACCTTTACTACTTATCTTCCCGTCTCAGTCCAGAAACAGCAAAAGGAAAAGAGAAAAGAAACTATAGACTCTGCAACCAGCAAGGCTAAAATCATGGTCATGGATGATGAGGAAATGGTCAGAGATGTTGCCAAAGCCATGCTTACCAGCTTAGGACATGACGTGGTGCTGGTTCAGGATGGTGCAGAGGCGCTTAAAATATACAAGGAACACAGTAATACAGACAACCCGATTGATATTGTTATCATGGATTTAACCATACCTGGTGGTATAGGCGGGGAAGATGCCGTGAAAAATATTCTTGCAATTGACCAAAATGCAAAAGTAATTGTCTCCAGCGGATATTCCAACGACCCAATTATGGCAAATTGTCAGGAGTATGGTTTTGAGGCTGCTGTTATCAAGCCGTATCAGCTGCAAGAACTTACAAAAGTTATCAATCAAGTGTTATCATAATATTTAATGCCAGCAAGAAGTATGGTGCTCATAACGTTTGCCAACTTAAAGTTGATAAGCTCGTAAAAAGTCCCTGCTCCGTCATTCCCGCGTAGGCGGGAATCCAGAACGTGTTGAAATAACTAGATTCCCG
>JAOZQU010000339.1 GCA_029932055.1 Desulfocapsa sp. | reverse complement strand
CCGGTTGACGACAACTATCTTGTCCGGTTCAACCTGGGTATAATCTGCACAAAAATCTACTTCATTAAGGAGGTGTTTTGTGTCAGGCAATCCCGTCAATTCAGAACAGGTCAAGTTATACATGAGAGAACGTAAGCAAGGTAAAACCCAAGAGGAAGCAGCTGTAAAATGTAGTTTTTCAGAGCGATCTGGCAGACGCATAGAAAAAGGAGATCTGCAACCTTCAGGCGAAGGAAAGCGTCATTGGCGTACTCGGAAGGATCCTTTTGCAGACGTTTGGGAAATTGAGGTCATTCCCTTACTTCGCAAAGAATCTCAGTTAACCCCCAAGACGTTATTCGAGTGTCTTCAGAAGGATCACCCAGGGGAGTTTCCAGACAGTAAGCTACGCACCTTTCAACGCAAAGTCAGTAAATGGAAAGCTTTGTACGGTGCAGATAAAGAAGTGATGTTTCGTCAACATCAAATAATAGGCCGTATGGGTTTGTCAGATTTCACCAAGTTAAAGCAGGTGCAAATCACCATTGCAGGCGTAATTTTCCATCATCTTTTGTATCATTTCCGGCTCGCGTTTAGCGGTTGGTGTTCAGTCAAAGTAGTTCATGGTGGCGAGTCCTATTCAGCTTTTGCCGAGGGATTACAGGATGCTCTTCGACGCCTTGGCGGTTCACCGCAGGAACACCGAAGTGACAGTCTCTCCGCTGCTTTTAAGAATCTTACCAAAGATGCTGTCACTGATATAACGAAACGCTACGAACAGCTGTGTAAACATTATGATATGGAGCCAACGCGTAACAATCGTGGAAAAGGGCATGAGAATGGCGCGGTAGAGTCACCACATGGCCACCTAAAAAAGCGGATCCATCAGGGATTACTTTTGAGAGGATCCAATGATTTCAGCTCCGTCTCTGAGTATGAAGAATTCTTGGCAGAAATCGTACAAACCATCAACGGAAATAAACAGGACAAGATTGAAGAGGAGCGTAAATATCTGCAACCGTTGCCACTACAGCGAACAGCAGATTATACAGAGCTCGTTGTTCAAGCAAGCACATCCAGCACTATACGAGTGAAACGTGTCATTTACACAGTACCTTCGAGGCTTATCGGCAAAACACTTCGAGTACATATTTATGATAATCGTCTGGAAATTTATCTCGGTTCTACTCATACTGTGACTCTCCAAAGAATCTTTGTGAAAGACAACAATCATCGTGCAAAACAGGTGGATTATCGCCATGTAATCACGAGTCTTGAGCGAAAGCCCCAGGCTTTCAGATATTCACAATTACGAGATGAGCTCCTACCCAACGACACCTACAAAGCTGTCTGGGAGTTTCTGGATTTACATCAGGATGCCCATAAAGCATGTAAAACGATGGTTGGTATTCTTGGGTTAGCTCACCGGGCTGATTGTGAAGAGAAACTTGGAACGTACCTTGACAACTTACTGGCAAAAAAAATTGTCCCTACTCTTTACAAGTTACAGCAGAAGTTCGATACGTATAAATCAAAAATTCAGCCCCAGGATCTAACTCAGCCATCTGCTTCCACATACGATGGTCTTCTGGTTAATGTTTCAACGGAGGTGCAATGATGCCGCATCATTCAACACTTCCTGTTCTGTTGAAACAACTAAAGTTATCAACAATGGCCGTCGTATGGGAGGAGTACCTCACAAAAGCCACTGAGAATAATTGGGATGCTGCCACGTATCTTGCTGCTTTGTGTGAAGAGGAAATCAACCAACGCTATACTCGTCGAATGGCAAGATTCCAGAAGGAATCTAAACTGCCAGTCGGAAAAACACTTTCTTCTATTGATTTTAGCCATATTGCTCAAATCGACCAAGGTAGAATTGAGGCCATGAGTTCCGATTCAAGCTGGGTGAAAAGAGCAGATAATATCCTGTTTTTTGGGCCAAGCGGTACCGGGAAGACCCACCTGGCAGCGGCAATATGCAATGGCTTGATCGAACAGGGAGTTCGTGTTCGATACTACCAGGCAACGGCACTGGTGCAAGAACTACAGAGAGCACGTGACGAACTGCTTCTTGAGAAGCTCCTCTTACGTCTTGATAAATTCAAAGTTATTCTCATCGATGATATCGGCTACGTGAGGAAAAGCGAAGCTGAAACCCACGTTCTTTTTGAACTCATTGCTCACCGCTACGAATCAGGAAGCATGATAATAACAGCAAACCATCCCTTCAGTGACTGGGATAAAATATTTTCAGACACAATGATGACGGTAGCAGCCATAGATCGACTGGTTCATCATGGTGTCATCATGGAAATCCAAGCTGAAAGTTACCGAAAAAAACAAGCTGTAGAGCGTAATGCTCAACTGAAAGTATCGTCTGACCATTAAACTAAGGGTAGATGGCAATGTCTATATACTTACAATCACGGCATAGTTTGATTACTGTACACGCTTTTCAAAAAAATACAGGGATTTGCCGGTTTTTTTATGAAAACCGTATACGCAATTCAAATAATCCCACTAAAGGAGTTATCAAATGCGAGGTGGCAAACGTACCGGAGCAGGACGTAAAAAGAAGCCATCCCACTTGAGACGTGAGCTGTTAACGGTTCGCCTACCAGCGTGGATGATTTCACAGTTAAGAAAAAAAGGACAAATTGCTTATGTAATTGAAGAACAATTAGCTCAAAGAGGTTTTTTTGATATTCCAGCCGATTACAATATAAACGAGTAAACCACGAGGGCAACTTGCTAAGCATACGTGACAGTAATGTTTTCAAGTACGCTCAATGTGAGAAGAAATTATCCGTATAGACCGTAACATAGTGGGAGAGCCCCTCAAGGACAATGTTCCCCTTGTTGATAATGGTTGGGAGTTCTATGGAGAATGTGCCTCAATAAACACCGTGGTGATGCAACGAAGGAACATTCTCCTTGACCGCCTCTCCCACTATGTTGAACCGATAGGCGATTTTTCAAAACGAAAATTTGTATTTTCGTTTGTGTTAA
>JAOZQU010000338.1 GCA_029932055.1 Desulfocapsa sp. | reverse complement strand
CTGCGATACGGTGTGCCAGAAACTTCATCAATTGGGTTTGGTCAACATTATCAAAGGAACATACGACACACTACCCATCTCGACGGTTACCCGGAAAAAGTCAAAATTACCCGACCCCACCACCCATTACATGGAAAACATCTGGAGCTTTTCAGGTGGCGTCATCGTAATAATCTCTTACACTTAACATTAGTATTGCCGGACGGAAGCAGGGTTGAAATTCCCGCCGCATGGACGAATCTTAATAAAAAATGCCCACAAAAGTTCACTCTTCCTTCCCGGAAGAACCAACCTGATCTTATTGCCACAGCGTCAAGTTTTTTACATACACGCAAGATCGTAGATGCTCTTCTTGGTAAACTTCTTTCTTCGAAGCAAAAATCGCAAGCAGCTTCAAGAAAGGAGAATAACCATGCTCAAACAGCTGAGCCTTTGGCCCACAGAGGAAGAGTCCTCTCAAACTCTGGAGATTTGGCAAGCCCTCGATCACGAACAACAACAGCAGGTGACAATGGCTCTGGCACACCTGATCCGCAAAATTGTTTACCCGAAAAAAGAAAAACAGACCAAGGGGATGAACAATGAGCAATAATGAGAAAATACAGCCAACTCATCTGCAAAGACAAGCAGTTGTGTATGTGCGGCAATCAAGCGCTGCCCAAGTTGAGCATAACAGAGAGTCCACGGATAGACAGTATAAATTAAAGGATCGGGCAATCAGCCTGGGTTGGCCGGAACAACAGGTTAAAACAATCGATGAGGATCTGGCGCAATCAGGCGCTGAGAGCTCACAACGTACCGGGTTCACAAACATGATTTCCGAAGTTGCTCTCGGCAAGATCGGTTTAATCTTATCTCTTGAAGTATCAAGGGTTGCACGTAACAATTCAGATTGGTATCGTTTGCTTGACTTGTGCAGTGTTACCAACACGCTGATCGGCGATGGAGATGGGCTCTATCATCCGGGACTGTTCAATGACCGGTTACTGCTTGGCATGAAAGGAACCATGGCTGAGGCTGAATTACATGTGATACGAGCCAGGCTTGAAGGCGGCATTCGTAACAAAGCCGCCAAGGGTGAACTGCGTCGAGGTCTGCCGGTAGGTTTTGTGTGGGGAGAACAGGACGGCGAAATCCTGATGCATCCTGATCAAGCCGTTACCGGAGCTATTCAAACAATATTTGAAAAATTTCCTCATCTGGGGTCAGTCCGGCGGGTATGGCTCTGGTTTCAATCCAATGGCCTTCTTTTTCCATTACAGTCCAACATTGCACCGGGAATCAAATGGATTACTGCTTCTTACCATGCTATTCATTCGGTTTTGACTAATCCGACATATGCTGGCGTTTACACGTTTGGCAAAACAAAACAGGAATGTTTTATTGATGATAACGGTCAGGTAAAAAAAAGAGTAAAACGTTTACCTCAAGCTCAATGGGCGGTATTTATACAAGATCATCATAAAGGCTATATCGATTGGGAGACCTACGAGATGACTCAAGATAGAATCTCTAAAAATACCAGGCCAATCTCACACAAAGAGTCTGGAGCCATTCGAGAAGGTACTGCCCTGCTGCAAGGCCTTGCAACCTGTGGACAGTGTGGTCGACGGCTCAGGGTTTACTACCAGGGAAGGAATTCGTCTCCAGGCTACTATTGCACCGCTAATAAAGTCATGGAGAACAAGGGCAAACATTGCATGCGGGTAGGAGGCGTTACAATCGATGCTGCAGTGGCCAATGCTTTTCTGGAGGCCATTAATCCAGCAGCAACAGAAGCTGCTTTACTTGCAGAGAAAAACATTGGCGTGGATCATGATGCTGCCCTTGAGCAATGGCGTCTACAGGTTGAACGATTCCGCTATGAAACTGAACAGGCGGAACGTCGTTTCAGTGTAGTGGAACCGGAAAACAGACTCGTAGCCCGCACCTTGGAAACCCAATGGGAGACAGCTCTTAAAAAGCTCCGGGATGCGGAAAATGATTTTGAGCGCCGGAAACGCAACCGTCCAAAAATGCTAACCCAGGAACAAAAAGCTCTGCTTTGCACGTTGGGAACTGATATTAAAAAAATTTGGCATGCTTCCACAACTACCCCTAGGGACAAAAAAGAATTGCTCCAGGTACTGTTGCAAGAGGTAAACATCACAATGGATCGCGCTGAAAACACGGCACATTTAATTGTACGATGGAAAACTGAAGCTATATCCGAATTCGATGTCTCACTGCCCCACCGTAACGCTCCGCCTATCCGAACCAAACAGGATACCATTGACCTTGTGCGTCGACTTGCTGTTCATTATACAGACGGAACCATCGCCGGCATACTGAACCGGCAAGGTAGACGTACGGCAAGTGGTCTCAAATTTACGGCAAACAGGGTTGGTAGTTTACGTCGCCATTAGAATATCCCCATCAATAAAAAATTTTCTTCTGATGACGGTGAACTGGTGACTATTCAAAAAGCAGGTTCTATACTTGGTATAGCACCATCCACAATCCATCGGTGGCTTGCTGATGGATTCATTGCCGGAGAACAGATCACCCCAGGAGCACCATGGCGCATTCGGATGACGGAGGAATTACGATCAAAATTTATGGAAAATCCACCTGATGGCTATGTAACAATGAAAGAGGCCAAAAGTATCCTTGGTGTCTCACGGCAAACCATATTAAACAGGATAAAGGCTGGAAAACTCTCTGCCGTTCATATTCGGCACGGTAAGCAACTTGGCCTGTACATAAAGCTTTCGAATAAGCAGCTTTGTCTATGTTAAATGATTTTTTACGGAGGCGTTGCAACGTGTAAAATTTTTGAAGTACTATTTACCTATGGGCAAAATTGCACACAATCTAACAACATATCAGGCAGTTAACCAAGAAATCAATAACCAATAATTCTTTCATGAAAGGAGGTGCAATATGACGAGGGTTCCAAAAACTTCGCCAGATCCAAATCAACGGCTACCTTGTAGCCTTGTTTGATATAACGTT
>JAOZQU010000117.1 GCA_029932055.1 Desulfocapsa sp. | reverse complement strand
GCTGCCCATACCCCGAATGCCAGCCGAAGAGTTTGAACTGTTTGCAGGGTCATTTACGATTAATAAATGTGTGAAAGAAAACTAATGAGGCGTATCCAAAGTCGGCCAAAGGTGTTAAGAATTGGACGATCCCCTGTATAAACAATCGTATTTGCCTGACCGCCGGCCCGCCGAAATCCTTTGGCACTGTCGTCAGTAAAGCGGATAAGAACCGGAAAGTGCTGTGCCTGCCTGAGCCATCCGCTGGAAATCTGTACTGAGGTCAGACTGCCCATGGCACTGCTGCTGTTATCAGAAACTCCATATCCAACACTCATCACTTCACCTTTAAATATCCGACCAGGAGCAGAATCGAGCACTATCTCCACTGGATTTCCCTGTTGAATATGTCCCAGGCTGTTTTCCCGCATATCTGCCTGAACCCAGACATCTTTTGTGGAGATGAACGTCATGATTGGCACGCCTGCTCCTGCAAAATGCCCAATATCCACAGTAAGATTAGTGATAATGCCGTCAGATGGTGCTCTGACAGTTGTATGAAAAAGATCCAGTTGGGCTGTTTCAAGTGCAGTGAGGGCTGAACGGATACGTGCATTGTCCTGCCCTGTTGCCCCAAGACTACTCTTGTGTTTTTCCAGTTCCGAGCGGGCGCTTGCCAGCCTTGCCCTGTTTGCCTCAATGGATGACCTGGCATCATCGGCGCGTGACATTGACGCAGCACCCTGTTTAGAGAGTGTTATGATGCGTCGCCCTTTAATCTCAGCATTGCGAAGATTGGCCTCAGCTTCAGTCACCTTGGCCTGGGCAGTAGTTACACTGCTCATGTCAGCAGAAGATGTCTGACTGGCCTGCTGCAGATCAGCCTGGGCACGACGAACTGCAAGCTCATACTTGGCAGGATCAACAATGGCCAGATTCTGCTGCTCGCCAACCACCTGGTTATTGTGGACATACACATTCACCAGAGTGCCTGAAACCTGAGGAGCAATGGGAACCACAAAAGCTTCCACACGACCATTACTGGTATAAGGAGTGTATTTGTCACTTAAAAGATGCAAAACAAAAAGTGCAACGCATAGCACCAGTACAGACCCGGTCCAGATTTTCACAGGATCCCGTTTCTTTTTGTCTGCAGATGCACCACTTTCTTTCTCAGAAACATCAGAAGAAATTTCTTCCTTAGTATCTTTTTCCTTCTCAGACATGAGCTACACCTTCTCTGTATTTTCTTTTTTGTCAGAAACAAACATTCCAACCAGCCATGCCACCACTACTGCAGTGAAAAATTGTCCTACAATTGCCTCCATGTGACACAGAGAGGCAGCTCCTGCTGTTTGTGGGGTAATATCTCCGTATCCCAGAGTGGTAAGGGTTACAAAACTAAAATAATTAAATGCATGATCCAAGTACTGAGGGTTTTCCAAAAGCACTCCCGCGTAGGAACCCGGCTGCAATTGATACAACAGCAGATACAGTGAGCCCCAAAAAAGCCCAATAATCAGATACAGGCTGAATGTGGCATACAACACGTTTGTATCCACTCTGTGGGCGCGTTTAATCTGAGCCACGAATGAATAGATCAGCAGCCCGTAATATACAGAAAACAGCAACCTTGCCCCCAAACGACTGAATGCAATAATATCATAGAGTCCCAGCCAATATAAAATGAGCAGAGGTAGCAGCAGGGCGATCGCAAAAGAACGTCGATTGCCCTGTCTATGCACAGTATATACAGCGGCAAAAAGTGCGATTGACAGAGAAATATGGGCAAAAAAGTCAAGAGACGGATATGGCTCTAGAAAAGGTGAACCCATGATATACAGGAGGAGAAGAAAAAGAAGATTTCTAAACCCATTTCCTCTCATAATAGATTTTTTTTGAGAGACCATTTACTGCTCCATTGATGCAGGACTGATCAACAGGTTTCCCCAGTCCGTACGTTCTTCCATTTGCTCTTTTACGTCCTGTGGCACAAAATCATTACCAAGACGAATCTGCCAGCCACCACCAAGTGCCTTATACAGGCTGATGAAGTCGGTTGCTATCTGCCCCTGAAGCTGAGCATATTGATCCTGCTTCTGGGTCAATGCCCTGGTGGAATCAAGAACCCTCTGGTAATCGGCAAATCCTTCCTCATATTGAAGCAAGGACAGCTCAACAGATCTCTGGGAACTTGCTACTCCCTGGCTGAGGTATTCTGCTTCCTTTCGTGCATAATCAAGAGCAGTCATGCTGTCTTCAACTTCACGTGCAGCATTCAGCACTGTATTCTGATACCCTGTTATCAGCTGTTCCAGACGGGCATCCTGAATACGCACCTGATTTTTAATCCGCCCGTAATTCAAGATATTCCATTTGAAAGCAGGACCAAACGAATACGTGAAACTGTTTGAGTCAAAGATATCTCCAAGGCTGTTGTCACCAATATCATTCGCACTCCAGCCCAGAGAACCAAAGAGGGTAAAACTTGGATAGAGCTCTGTCAGTGCTACACCTACCTGGGCACTCTGTGCTGCTGTCTGCATCTCAGCCTTGCGGATATCCGGCCGTCTTCGCAGCAAGTCTGCTGGAATGCCAACGGCAATTTCCAGTGTCGCAGTTGGTATTGTACCGGTAGTCTTCAAGAACTCAGCCAGTTCCTCTGGAAATATTCCCAGAAGAATGGCCAGACCATTACGGGTTTGTTGTAAAGCACTTTGCAGGCTTGGAATTGTAGCAAGAGTTGAACTCAATAAAGTCATGGCCTGCTGCACATCAAGCTCAGTTACCGTACCGGCATCAAACTGGTGTTGGACCAGCTGCAGACCATCCTCCTGCAGTTTACTGTTTTTCTTTGCCAGACGAATGCGTTCTTCCAATGTCCGGATAGAGGTGTAGGTACGGGCAACCTCTGCCGTGAGGCTGACAAGAACATCATCATAATCCGCAATAGATGCAAACAAGGCGGCATCAGCAGATTCAATGGAACGACTGAATTCCCCCCAGAAATCAATCTCCCAGCCAACATCAAAACCAATAGAAGCTGCATTGTAATAACGATCTGCAGCAGGACCGGTGGTACCAATGGTCATGATATCCCCGTTCATCTGCTGGGACTGTGGATACATGTTCCCTTTGACCAAACCGAGAAAGGCGCGAGACTCTAAAATACGTAATCCTGCGGTGCGCAGTGACAAATTTTGTGTATATGCTGTCTGGATCAGCATATCAAGGATTGGATCATTAAATAATTTCCACCATTCAATATTTTCATCTTTTGACAATTTTTTCAAATCTGCACTTGCAGTCCAGTTCTCAGGCATTTCAGGTTCCAGAGGCTTAAAATCAGGCCCCAGCATGGTGCAGGCGCTAAAGGACAATGCTGAAACAATAAGAATGCTGGAAAAACACAATTTGGTAAATTTCATTACAGGCTACTTTAGGTTAAATTCAGACATAGTAAATGATAAGAAAAACAAGCAGGTTTATTGGACAAAAGTAGTCTTTGGTGGGCAATGCCCACCCTACGGATCTCCGTTATTACGGGTGTTGTAGGGTGGGCATTGCCCACCAATAAGTAGAGCAACTGTCCAGTTTTAATGTATCTCGTTGATATATCGACACAGGAGAACAGAGGAAATGATAATTTTACGAGGTCTGAAATTATTCATTTGCTTGTTCAATCTCATCAATCCATGCCATAAATAATGTATACATGATTGCAAGAACTACAGCACCGACAAAAAGGCCGATAATACCAAACAGCATCATACCGCCCAAAGCACCGATAAGAATCACAAGCATGGGGATATCAATTCCCCGGCCCATAAGCATTGGTTTCAAAACACTTTCACTTGCACTGACCAACAGTATCCAGATAAGAAACAGGACAGCAGGAGTGGTATCGGAAACAGAAAACACATAGGCAGCAACAGGACCCAGAACCAGAATCGGAGGCAGTTGAATAACCGCAACAACCAGCATCAATAAAGCCCACAGACCTGCAGCAGGAACTCCGACAACAACCATACCAATGGCCGCAAGGATGGCTTGAATTACCGCAACCCCGACAACGCCCTGCATAACTCCACGAATGGTAGCCGTAGCAAGAGCAGTAATCTCTGCACCTTTTTCACCTGCAAAACGGGTAATAATTTTTTCAGCAACTGCAGAGCTTTTTTCTGCCTTTGCCAGGAACACGCCGGCAATACAGGTTGATATAATGATCATGAAAAGCCCGAGAACACCACCACCCACAGAGCCAAGCAGTGTTCCTGCAGCAGCTTTCAACTCTGGAGAAAATTGTTTGATGGCCGCTTCCAGGTTTGTGGAGGACAGCTGCCAGATATGATGAATTTTTTCGCCTATAAAAGGCCAATCTGCTACATTTGCTGGTGGTGGAGGAATAACAAGTGTCTTGTCCTGCATCTGCTCTGTGAGAGTCTGCACCGTATCCACAGAAGATGAGACAAGAAGCACTGATGGAATAACCAGTGCCGCGATAACCACCAAAACAAACAGGACTGAGGCCAGGGATCTTTTGCCACCCAAAATTTTGGCAAACCAGGCAATAAAAGGCTCAAGGGCAACCGCCAGAATAATTCCCCATATTACCGGCATCATAAATGGCTTTATCAGGAGAAAAGTCCAGGAAACCATGATCCCGAGAATTGATAATTTTATTACAGCTTCAATAACATTTTTGGTAAAAATTTTATTGCTGTCTATAGCTTCCATATTGTTTATATATTCCTTATGGTTATTGTTAAGCTCCAAAGTGTTGCTGCGAAAAGGCCACCCGTTCTTCAGGGTTACGGTTTTTCTCAACTTCCGGCTCAACCGCATCAAAACGTGTCTGCATTCCCACGCCGTTTGTCATCTGTATGGCTAGGCCCGGCCTTGCATTGAGCTCAAGTACCAATGGACCTTTTTGGGCATCAAGTACAATATCCGCGCCAAGATAACCCAGTTCAGTAATCTCATAACAACGACTGGCAAGCTCGAGAAATCTCGTCCAGTCCGGGACATGAAAATCACAAAATTCTTTTCCAGTATCCGGATGGAGTGTAATGGGCTGACCATGCATAATTGCCTTCAGGGATTTCCCTGTTCTGATGTCAATACCCAGGCCTACTGCTCCTTGGTGCAAATTCGCCTTGCCGTCGGAATCCTTTGTGGAAAGCCTGGTCATGGCCATGACAGGATAGCCCTTATACAAAATAATCCGAATATCAGGAACTCCCTGGTAAGAAAACCCATCAAAAACAGGATCAAAATCAACAAGTTCTTCTATCATGGCCACATCATTGTTACCACCAAGGCTAAACAGTCCACTCAGGGTACTTGATGCATGTTTGCAGACTTCCTCATGGGTAACTCTGGCCCCACTTGGTTTCAGATAATCTTTACCATCCCTGCCGGTTATAACCAGTATACCTTTGCCTCCGCTTCCTTTAGCAGGCTTCATGACAAAGGCTTTGTCATGCTCAAGAAATGCCTCAAGCTCCCGGACATGACCTTGAGTTTTTACAACACCGATGAGTTTGGGCACAGCAATTCCAGCATCTTTTGCCAGGACTTTTGTTATCAATTTATTATCAACCCTGGGATACAAATACCGGGGATTATTGCGGGCGATACAAACCACATTTCGATGGTTCATACCAATAACACCCTCCTTTTTTAATGCTCCTGGTGTGGTTACAAACATGATTAAGACTCCCTGGTCATGGGTTCAAAACGACGAAGCTCAGAGAGCCGATAGCCGGAATAACTCCCGATAATCAAAATAATGGCCAGCAGTACCAGTAACAGTTCCGGAAAGGCGTATGTCAGGTGGCCAAGGAATTTATTGGTCATCACCATGTAAACGATGCAGGCCGTAAAAAGGCTGCCTCCTCCCTGGATAAATACATCACGAGGTCCTTCCTCCTCCCAAAGCACAGACATCCGCTCAATGGTCCAGGAAATAATAATCATGGGGAAAAAAGTCACCTGCAGCCCTTTTTCAAAGTCCATCTTGAGTGAAATGACGCTGATAGCAACAAAAATAAT
This sequence comes from Desulfocapsa sp., assembly GCA_029932055.1. Lineage (GTDB taxonomy): Bacteria > Desulfobacterota > Desulfobulbia > Desulfobulbales > Desulfocapsaceae > Desulfocapsa. The sequence goes on along the minus strand of JAOZQU010000117.1, from coordinate 5,311 downwards.
AATAACAAACACCAGGACAGCGGAAATACGGGGAACCAGCAGCAGATTCAAATGGCTGAGATAGGAACGCATGAACAGCCCGATACTGACCACCACTAGAAAAAGGGCCAGCCCCCAAAGCAGGGTAGTCTGGAGAAAGGTCAAAGCAATCAGGATGGGCATAAAAGTACCTGAAGTCTGGATCCCTACAAGATTACGGAGAATTACCACCACCAGTGCTCCAAGGGGAATGAGAAGCAGGAGCTTAAAAGTATTCTGCTCAGCCAGAGGAAGGGAGTAAATGGAGAAATCAATGAGCATTGCCCCGCTCTTTTTTCCCGCAGCAATGGAGGCCCTGCTTGCAAGTACTTTACTGGAGTTGGTAGCAAAGCTGATGGAAGAATCTGTGCCTCCGGTTATCTCAAACAGCGGCTCATCCCCTGATACCCAGAGGAGGAAATTATCATTGGTTCGAAGCTCTATAGTTTTAGGGTCAATAAGCTGCCATTTGTTATGATCATATATTTGTAAAAGACTGGTCAACTTCTGACTTCGGCTGTCAGCATCAAGCAATAAACCTTTTACTTTTACGGCATGAACCCCGGCCCTTGTCAGGAGCCCCTGGCTCAATCCAATGAAACCGCCATATTCTTTTTTGTTATGCAGCAGCACCTGCACACTTTGCTTGTCTGCACTGTTCAGCATGGAAAGCAAGCTCCTTGCAATACTTAAAGGACTGTCTCCACCCACTTCTTTTATCTGTTTTACAACAAGCGTTGCCGCCTCTTCTGCTGCCCCTTCAAACACCATCTGGTCTGCAGCAGTCAAGGGAGCAGGAGCAGGATTCATGGCAGTACCGGCACCTCTGCGATAGGCAGAGGCACGATAAAAAATCACCTGCTCACCTACAGCAGACTCTTTATTCCAGACACCATAGCCTGTACCATCTGTAGATTTTTCTTTGGTATAAAGATATTTTTCACCAACAGTTTCCTGGTTGAGAAGTACCATATTGGTGGTGTTATCAGCCCCATTAAGAACTACCTTTACAGGGCCACCATCAGCCAGAAATTTAATTTTTGCCTCAATGGTCCACACATTTACTTTTGTTTCCGGAAAAAAAGAAAATCCAAGGACCTGATTCTTATAAATCGCAGCACCTAAGCCCACAACTATAAGTACTCCTATGATCAGCCTCAGCTGTGTTTTAGTTTGCATTTGGATTTCCCTCCTTGAAGGGATGGACAAGATACTCTTGGCTGACATCAACCACAGCCTTTCCATTTAAAAAATTACGCCCGATAAGAGCAGGGTATTCATAGTCACTGCGGTCAACAAGACTAAATTCACATTTCTGCTTAATGGAACCAATGGAAACGACTATAGAGATAACCGGACGTTCTGTGGCCAGTGCACCATGTCTTTTAATTTTTGCCATTCGTTCAAGAGCCATTTCCAATTGAACAAGTTTTCCGCTGCCGGTGTCCTGTACCTTAAAACGCAACCAGCGTTTTCCGTCACGCTCAAAGGGTTGTATTCCCACAGCACTTAATGAAGAAGTCTGGGCCCCGGTATCAATACGTGCAGGAAACTGTAACTTGTCTTTCACCAGAGTGAGCATTTCAACGGCACCGATCACAGGTAATCCTGATTCTGCAGTCGTGGCTGCAAAAGCGAAAGCCGGGGCAATGCAGGATAGCAAAGCCATCAGTAGTATAATTCTTTTCATTATTTGTCTCCTTTTTCGGGGGCTTTCATATCAACATCCACAAGAAAATCTTTTGACAACCAGTTACGCCCGATGAGCAGCTTATAGGTCATCTTTGAACGATCCCGGAGGTTCACTTCCACCTTCTTATTCACATCTTTCCAGGCTAAAGGAAGCTCAATCACATATCGCTGCTCTATTCCCTGACTGTTTTTTACAGTACTCACCTTCACAATGACTGCACTCATTGCCTGAATTTTTCCGTTACGGTTCACGGTTTTAAAGGAAACTGTTTTCCCGACATTTTCATCAGGTACTGAACTTCCGTCAGTAATTTTGACATCAACTGCATGAATTGATGTAACTCGGGCACCTGTATCAATCCTGGCAAGGTAGACGAAAGGGATATCCCCTACTGCTACCCAGGCGGTTTCTCCAATAAGTGATTTTTGTTCTGCCCAGGCCTGAGTCCCAATCAGGCAGAAAAAGAAAAAACAAATAATTGTAAAAGCTTTTTGCATCGTATTATTGCTCCTTAGTTCTTTAGAAATTCTAATGTATTTATGCCGGCTTACCGTTCATCACCGGTGTTAGTTTCTATCAATTCAACTATCTTCTTGATGACCCTGTCACTGCTCAAGATGGACATATGGTCTTCATTAAAACCATAAAACCCGGCAGCATCTTCCTGAGCCCGGTGGTCGATCTCGCTTGCAATTTCAACAGTCCCATCGTTATTCTTCATCATCATGCTGCACTTCCCGCGTACCCCAAATAACAGGTGAAATTCGACCTTTCCAGATAGTGGCTTTTCATAAATTTCTTTCAGGAAATCACTGTCCGGCGAGACATCGTACCAGCTTGGAACAACTGCAGGGGCCTTTTTAACCCCTAGAGCTGCTGTGCTCACACCGCCCCAGGGAGTTGACATGGAAATAAATTTGTCAATATAGGTCTGTTGCTCTTCTATCACATTTTTAATTATAAAATCACGGGATACCAGACCTCCCATACTGTGGGCAATAATATGCAGAGTTGTAAAATGGTGTTTCCGGCTCAGTTCGGTAACAAGCGTATTCAGTGCACCGCCAATGGTATCCAGTCGTAACCCTGATGGATAATAATAAAACCAGGGCTGGTATCGTCGTCTGTCCAGCTGATCAACTATCGGCTGCCAGCCAATAGGAGTACCAACCGCTCCATGGACAAAGAGCACTGGTATTTTGTCGGGATCGTAAGGCTCAAGAAAATAAATCCCCACCCCCACATCTTTTAAAAAGGAAAGAGGTTTCCAATAACCAAGTGATCCATTTTTCTGGTTAAATATTTCATCATCCAGGGTTGTCACAACACCTAACTTTTTAAAGGACTTTACGACAAAGTCGCCATCAGCGACATCTCTTGGCATTGCTGCCGGGTACTGACTGCTTTGCTTTAATTCAATGTCCAGCAATGGTTTAGGTTTTACATTCTTTACGGCCCTCTCTTTTGCATTAGCAATGATCCCATCCGGTGAACCATAGTATCCGCAGACTTCATTCTCATCATAGATGAAATTTCTGTTCGAATCCTCAAAGGCTGATATGTAATACACACCATCTTGGACTAAAAAAGAAAAATGTCTGGTTTCGTCGGTTATCAAATACTGAAACACTTCAAATCCCTGTTTTTCTTCCTTGTAAAGCACCACTACAACAGGGTGTTTTTCCGATATATTTCCATGCACCTGACCTACTAATCCAGATGTTTTTTCATATTCAGCCATCTCTTTTTCAAGATCAAAGAAGACACAACCACTGGAAAAGAACAGAACAAGGACGAATAATATAAAAGTGGTTCGTGACATTTTGTCATTACCTCATAGGTTATATTTCTATTTCTTAGAGTAAAATCACTGCCTCAAAAAAGAATCCCGGTAATATAATCCAGGTTAGGGAAATCATTTCCAGCAATACTCTGGCGGGTAGGGATATCGTAAATGATTGAACCATTTTCAGTTAATCCAATAACATATTTGCGAAATTCACCATCCGCCTTGATAGTGCCCCATGGTTTCTTACTTTGAGCCACCAGCAATCCGATAAGAACGGAACCTTTAACATTATAACGTTTTGCCACTGCAATATTCGCTATGTTGGACATCAACATACTAAATGTTGCTTCATAAGCTATGGGAAGCTCCTCAAGATCATCAAGTTCTGGAACTTGTTGTTTGATAAAATGTTCTGTCCAGTCAATAACATCTTGAAACCATTTTTCTGTGATAAGGACTCGGCAAGAAATAACTTGGAATTTCTTATTCGTAACTGCACCACATCTTCAGCCCATTTTGTATTTTCAAAATCCTCGCATAGCCAGTTATGCTGCGGTTTTAAAAATAAAAAATTGACTGAACCTGTAGCACATTTACGACAGAAATAGTCCAAGTTATTTATTGCCGAGTCCTAAACATATCTCTTTTATCACCAACGACTATTGTCTTCAGGGTAGGATATTTTTTTTGTAGTTGCCTTCGTATGAACTCACCATAAGCATCACAAAAAAACAAGGTACTGGCTTCGTTCTTGTCCTTGTGTTATCTTCCCAATACTAAAAAATATGGTATGTGTTTTGTCCTGACGTATATTTAAAGTACCGTGTCCTATTGAGGCTCATTGGCCTGACAATTTGCTTCACTGAACTACCAAAAACCGATAAACGGTAAGGCAAGCCAGCACTCAATTCGAATATATTCATTGTGTACGTGATGTTCAGATTTAATCAAACAGGAGTTTACCCATGAAGAAACTACTCGCAATCATCGCTTTTGTCACAGTAACAATGGTATCAAGTCACGCTATCGCGAGCGATACTGCTCCGAAATCGGCTGATTACATGCCAAGTCTCATCACAGCAACACCGCTTGAAGGCAGAACGCTGGCTATCACGATTGTCCGAAAAACCATCGGCACGATTCAGCGTGATAGTGAAGCAAAACATCGAATAAGAAAAATATATGCTGAAGATCCCATGATGTTGATGAGAGCCGCTGAATTGGTGTCTCTGGAATTCAAAATTATAGCAGAAGCCAATAACTATTGGAGAAAATAACTCACAGTCTATTACTTTTCATCGACAAATACGCGCAGATGCGATGGATCCATCTGCTCGTATTTTGAATATCACTATTCTTCCCAAGATAGAGAAGGCCTCGGTATGGTAAAATTGTAGGATAACAATTAAACGGCACAGCATGAATAAATATTTTCGGAAAATGAAAGGCGGTGGTAAAAGTCCGGCAATGACACCACTGCCCAATATATTCTGGTCCTTTATTGGTGCCTTACTTGGCATCAGTTCCTTACACTATACCCAATTCAGTCAATTGGCCGCGCCTGATATCAACATGGTTATTGGCTCCTTTGGGGCATCTGCAGTGCTTGTATACGGAGCAATCGACAGCCCATTAGCACAACCCAGGAACCTGGTTGGAGGGCATATCCTGTCAGCCATTGTTGGTGTTTTCTGTTATCAGTTTTTTGTACCGTTTGGCATGTGGTTTACCGGTGCAGTCGCAGTTGCAGGATCCATTGCCTTAATGCATATTACCAAAACTCTGCACCCGCCTGGAGGTGCCACAGCATA
>JAOZQU010000337.1 GCA_029932055.1 Desulfocapsa sp. | reverse complement strand
AGCGTAAAAAACCAGTTCAGCTCATCATTCAGGACTTTCGCATTGACAGCTGAAATATCGGTTACCATTCTATCTCGATTATCGTCTTCATCCACGACAACTTTACGATTGAAATGCCCCATAGTAAACGCTCCAACAACATATCATGAGTTTTCCGATCAACTTTCAACAACCAGCTCTGTTTCTTTTCCGTCAAGACACCATCCCGCTGAAGAAAAGATCCTCTCAGTCCATCAGGAGAGGTATTTTTTAACGCAGCCCAGTGGGCAATGATTGCTTTCAGCAGCTTTTCAGATTCCAGCCTTTCGCTCTTCTTCAATCTTATTCTTCTCTCCAGTGGCTCGGCTATCTTCCACCCACAGAGCAGTTTGTTAAGGGAGAGATGGTACTCAGGTGTCTCCTCTTCCCCTGTTGCAAGGTATTGGAGCAGATGAATCGCCCGCATAGCTGCGTTTTCATCGATAAACCTGCTAGTCTCCATCAGGCCGAGGGTGCTGAAAAATCTGCCCAGATAAGGCCACAGCAGGATAATACCCGCATTTTCGACGTAAAGATCGTGGGTGACGCTTTCATTTTCCGTGGGCCATACTTTCTCCCCTTCACTCTCATCCCCTAAAGCCTTTTGAGGAGAAAGTTCGCCACGAGTCTTAGCTGGCCACTGCGGCAACAAATCTTCAACCTTTTCATTAACTCTTCCTTTCAACTCGTTGCCATAGCTTAAGATATCTGACGCCACGTCACTCTTTTCAGCGTTATTTTCATACCTGCCTGTGCCATCGTGATTTTTTTTAGTCGCAGGCAGTAATTTTCTTTCTCCTTTTAGTCTGTCAAAAACATCCACTACCTGATCTGATATTATTTCCGCGGAGGATGACTTTCTCTTTAATTCAGACAAGTCCTGAAAGGCCTCTCCTTTCCCTCTGCCCCACTTTCCGGAACTCTCCCTCTCAGGTCTTTCCTCAAAAAAGTCACAAAGTAACGTCAGGACATAAGGGCTGACCTTAAAACCATCCTCCTTCATGCTCTTCAGTTCCGCAGTAAGCTGTGAAACCGTAGCAGGTAAAGTATCCCCTTTTCTTTCCGATATTGATTGAAGAAGAGATTTCACAAGCGCGTGACGAATTGACGCCTTTTCCTGATGGGAGAGCAGCTTTTCAAGCAAACAGTTCCAGACAAATATCCTTTTTTGAGACCGGGAGAGATCGAGTACAGTGGTTTTATCTATTAAAACCAGAAGTTCTTTGACTAAGGCCCCCCCCCCCCGGCCCTCTTCGGGCGCAAGCATCACGACAATTTCAAAAAGTAGTCTATCTGAAAAATGAAAGATAAGGCGCATTCTGACCTCATCTAACATCAGGTCGGACGCAAGCAAGGCTTTCAACCCCGGCGCCCCCTCTTTGAGAAAATTGTAGAATGTTGTCTCCAGTTCACCAGGTGGCTTCATCTCTGCCCACCAGGGAAAGGTGCCCTTTTTTAAAAAATATCTGACCAGTTCCAGGTTGTAGATCTCAGAAGATACAGCCTTCTCCCCCAAATCAATGGACTTTGCGTCCTCCTGCCCTGAAGTAAATGACAGCGCTAATCCGGCCTGATTAAATTTTCCGATCTGACTCACCCTTCCAGACAGAGATTCGTAAAAGAGCTTGCTCACTCTTTCATTAAAGTCACTTTCCAGATTGACTATCGAAACTTTCCCCACATCAATTTCCAACCTGTCAATAAAGACATAGTCTCCATTAGATGCAAGGGCATCACAAATCTGCTCAAGAATCGATACGGTGCTGGTATTATAAAGCTCACTCACCCGGTTTTGAAGCTGCCAGGAGGCCTCATCATCTTCAAAAGAAATATCAATAATCTGCCGTTTGATGATATGTTTTTCTGGACTTAGCATTGATTTATCCAACGAGCTTTTTAATATGATCCGTCAAAACAACTTTATCCCTGTTTTCGCGTACAATCTTTTTAATGTTGATAAAAATGGCTGTTTTACTCGAGTCATCCAGTCTTTCAATACGACTCTTTAAACCACTTGAAAGATAGTTCGCCACAGCTCCAGTTGCTTCAATATCCTTTTCTTCCATCCCGATTGTTAAAAGGAAGCCAGCCAAACTTGCATTCATCAATTCAAGGGTCATCTTCTTTGATTGAATGAGTTCAGGCTGTGCATCCCCGCCTGCAGCCTGAATTTTCTTTTCGAGGCGGATCGACTTTTTAAGAAGGGGATCAAAGGCTTTGCTGAATGCCTCAATGATAACCTCGTTCCGCTCTCCCTTCATGAGGCCATCCGGATTTTTTCGATACTCCCGATTCACATTATCAAAGAAGCGTTTAACCGTAGCAGCATCATTTTTGATCGTTTCATCTGTCGTGACAAGGTCTTTATATCTCTCTTCAATCCCGGCAAGCCCCCCATAACGCGTTGACCGGATCGGAATAAACAGGGTGATTGTCCCCTCACATTCTTCTTCCGTTCGTGTATCTATCCCGAAGTAGGTGAATTGATAGGTCGTCACTTCAAAAAGAGGATCATGAGGCGTAATGACAATCGTTTTACGATCTTTCAATTCAACCGTGGCGATATTGGTATTGATATCACCAAGATCAGTCACTTCAACGTGAGATCCTTCCTTGTTGAAGTCTACTATAAAGGTGACCTCCGTCTTCTCCACAGGATATGAGAGATCCGGCATCTCGCATCCGTTGCCACCAAGATCAGGAATAACCAGAGGGTTCATGGCAGTATCAGGGCATTTATCCTTGACCGATGCTGTGAGGAAGACCTTAATTTCCTGCCCCACTTTCATCCCTTTCAAGGTAACAAGGGGTTCTTTCTCTTCAGACGACTGCAGATCACCTATCTTCCAGAGGTAGGTGTCAGCATTTTGAGAACTATTAACAAAGGTCACTTGATAGGTAGCAGGCTCCTCCTCAGGATCGGGACGGGTAATTGCCCCAATCTCAAAACTGGCAATTGGATTTAGAACGGTCAAATCGATTGTCGCCGTTTTACCGGAGAGTGTAT
>JAOZQU010000336.1 GCA_029932055.1 Desulfocapsa sp. | reverse complement strand
TACTGGACGAGCCCCCCTTGAGGCTGCTGCCATGGGCATTGAGCTTGCTGAAGACGAAACTGCCTTTCGCTGCAATCTTGTTACAGTAGAAAAAAATCAGGATACAATGCAGATGATCGATTACTCCGCTGGGCATATTACTAGCGAAGAATCGAAGCAATTACTCGAGACACTGGAAGCTGAATGCGCCACTGACAGGTTTCATTTCAAAGCCGGAATTTTGTATCGTCATATCCTGGTAGTAAAAGGCGATTATCCAGCCATGGCAACTGTCCCGCCTCACGATTATATTAAAAAAGATGTCACTGCTCCCTGGAAGCGCTATATGGCAGATCCTGATTGGAAAGAACTTCTAACCAAAGCCGGTGACGTCCTGGCAAAGCACCCTGTAAATCAAAAACGAATAGAAGATGGCAAAAACCCAGCCAATGGCATCTGGCTCTGGGGCGAAGGAAAACTGCCGTCAATGCCGACGTTCCATGAACGCTACAGCCTGCAGGGCAGTCTCATCTCTGCGGTTGATCTGCTGAAGGGCCTGGGAGTCATGTCAGGGCTGGACATCCTCAACATTCCAGATGCCACAGGTTATATTGATACGAATTATAAGGGCAAGGCTGACGCGGCCCTGGAGTGTTTAAAAACACAGGATTTTGTCTTTGTCCATGTTGAAGCGCCGGATGAAGCAGGACATCAGGGTCTGATGCAGGACAAATTGCAGGCCATTGAAGATTTTGACGGAAAAATCGTTGCCCCCATTGTTCAGGGCTTAAAAAAATGTGGCGAGGATTTTCGACTGGTTGCCACCATGGACCACTACACACCGTTATCACTTCGTACCCACATCGATGATCCGGTGCCAACCATCCTCTATGATTCAAGGGAACAGGAAGTTGGCAGCGGACTGGTATTTTCTGAAAAAACCGGAAATAGTGTTGCTAAAGAAGAGGGGGGGACACTTCCTGACGGCGAGACCCTGATGAAAAAACTGCTTCAACGTTAAGTGCAATGGAAGAGACCAGTCACCGCACGACCTACCGGGTAATCTATGGCGACACTGATGCCGCCGCAGTAGTTTACAATGCCAACTACCTCCGTTTTTTTGAAATCGGACGCACTGAACTCATGAGAGAGAAGGTCTGCACTTACCGGGAAATTGAAAAAATGGGCCTTCTTCTCCCTGTCACAGAATGTTATATCCGCTATAAAGCATTTGCGTGTTACGATGATCTGCTCCAAATTGAAACAAAACTCGTGGAGCTAAAAAAAGTCAGCTGCAAATTTTCCTATAGAATTCTTCGGGAAAACAATGAAACTGGGAGAGAACAACTCATCGCCAAAGGTTATACTGTTCATGCCTCAGTCAGCCAGGCAGGCAAACTGACTCCCCTGCCCACCGATCTTATTCCTCGTCTGCAACAGCTTCTTCCGAACACGGAACAATAAAAACATCCACCACCACACCCTTGATAGCAATTTTCTCTTGACGGCACTCCAAAACCAGTCTATACTGATCCTCGTAACGCGGGGTGGAGCAGTCTGGTAGCTCGTCGGGCTCATAACCCGAAGGTCATAGGTTCAAATCCTTTCCCCGCTACCAAACATATCAAGGGGTTAAGTCATTTTTGACTTAACCCCTTTTTTTGTGTTTGTGGTAAAATTGTGGTAAAAATGGTTTCCATCTGATTTAAAACCTTACGCTTCCTCAAAGAATTGAAAGAGCCCCCCCTGCCTTTTTCATCATCGCACTACCATTGTTTTGTGTCTCATTCGGAATCCAACGATAGTAATCATTGAAGATCATCTGTAGGGTCTTGTGTCCCAACATATGCTGGACCCATCCCAATTCGTCCCCGCTTTCTATTGCAATGGTAGAAAAGCTATGACGAGCCTGAATCGGAGGTATATACTCCAGACACCTGCCCTTTCCAGAATCGGTTTCCAGATGACTTCACGGATATGGTCAGGGATCATCAGTGCTCCTTCCTGATCCCGAAAGATATACTGCCCTTTCAGCTTCATCTCACGCTGAACTTTAAGAGCCTCTATGACCGGGGAGCAAGGTGACATCGAGATCACGCTTTGAGCCAACTGTCTTGGTTCTGCCTTCCTCACCATAGACCCTTGTCCCTGATCTCTGTGATTGTTGCCGGAGTTACTCTCCACCGTTGAGCAAGCTCTTTCTGCGTATAATATACGACTCCCTTCTTTTTGGTTTTTATCTTTACTTCATCTTGCCTGCATTCTCCAAAATTGCAAGAGAATGGAAGCTGAAGCACCTTGAAAGCCACTCGTCACTAAATGAACAACGTGCTCATTCATTTCAATTTTCAATGATTACCATTGCTGACCAGACGTTCTCGATGAGTACGTGTCATATTTTTTGTATGACTTGCAACAATTCCTTTATCCTGAAGTTTTTTCAAAACAGTTAGAGACTGTGCAAGTCTTTCTTGTGGTGTTGACATTTTGCTACCTATTATTAACAATATAAGTCAATTTCATTTTTAGGTTATTGCGTCAAGCGAGTTTTAGGTTTTTCGGTTGCACGTTTTTTAGGTTTTCGTATTATTGCTAATGCCCTGAACATTTTTAATTGTCAACCGCTAGGCTGGCCTTAGAAAAACTGTACAGCCACTATAACCTGCCCGAATGACCTTAGGCGTATTCACACTTTGGCCATACCGCTTGCTTGATGGCTTTTACCAGAGCATGTGATGATGAAAGGAATGCGGACGATGAAATGCAAGTGGATCATTTTGAGCCAAAGGGATATACTCTGAGGTCTGGGAATGGTTGCATAAGCATCCCTCATCGTAAAGCTACCTAAAAGTGAATATCAAGAACTGGATAATGATGTACTGGGGAATTTGCTTCGCACCTTCAATGATCCAACCCTGAAGAAGGCTACAGGCGATATCTTTGGCCGGATATATGAATATTATATATCAAGGGTTAGCCAGTTTCTGGCTAACCCTTTTTTTTGTTTGGTATCCATCGTTCCCCTCATCAAGCCACTTTTATCGCATGTTGATTTGCCAAAGCTTA
>JAOZQU010000335.1 GCA_029932055.1 Desulfocapsa sp. | reverse complement strand
TGCTGTGGGCGTAAATGTATCTGTCTAATGGCTTATGAAAAAAGCTTTACGATAGTGGTAATTTTTATTGATTGTTGCTGCTCTCATATATACCTTATTTGAATATGAAAAATAAATTGTTTAAAATAAGAATAATAACAGTCTTTATAGCCATTTTTATGGTTATGACGGGTTCAGCTATCGGGATGAGGCAGGAGGATGTAATGAAAAATAATAATGGAATTGATGAACTCCAAAATAAACATGCAAACCATCTGATTCATGAAAAAAGCCCTTACCTGCAACAGCATGTTTATAATCCGGTTGATTGGTATCCGTGGGGAGATGAGGCTCTGGCAAAAGCTGCCAAAGAGGATAAACCAATTTTTCTTTCCATTGGATATTCTACCTGTCACTGGTGTCATGTGATGGCCCATGAATCTTTTGAAGATCAGGAGATCGCTGATTTTCTCAATAAATATTTTATTTCCATAAAAGTGGATCGCGAGGAGCGACCAGGGATTGATCAAATATACATGACAGCGACCCAGGCCATGACCGGTAGTGGAGGTTGGCCCATGTCTCTCTTTCTTTTTCCTGACAAGAAGCCATTTTATGCAGGGACTTATTTCCCTCCGCGTGGTGGTGGTAATGGACGACCTGGTTTTCTGGATATTCTGCAGGCAATTCATAAGGCATGGCAGGATGATCGAAAACGTCTCAGCCTGTCTGCTGATCAAGTCACTGCCCATATTAGAAAAGAAAGTCCGGGCAGTAGTAAATCTTTTGATAAGGTATGGATGGACAAAGGATTTACGCAAATAGAAGAGAGCTACGAACCTCAATATGGTGGTTTTGGACAGGCACCCAAGTTTCCACGTCCTGTGGTTATAGATTTTTTATTCCATCACTATAAAACAACAGGCAGGAAAGAAGCACGTGATATGGCACTTTTCACTCTGGAACAGATGGCTGCGGGTGGGATGTATGATCATATTGGTGGCGGATTTCATCGATATTCCGTTGACGGCCAGTGGCGTGTACCTCATTTTGAAAAAATGCTTTATGACCAGAGTCAGCTGGCCTCTGTGTATCTTTCTGCATTCCAGTTAACTGGTGGCCGGGAATACAGGAGAACAGCCACAGAGATTCTTGATTATGTATTACGTGATATGCAGTCACCGGAGGGTGGCTTTTATTCAGCAGAGGATGCTGATTCGGTAAATCCCTATAACCCGGCAGAGCACAGTGAAGGAGCCTACTTCCTCTGGACTGAAGAGGAGATTGATTCCCTGCTGACGACTAAAGAGGCTTCTTTGTTTAAAGTGTATTACGGGGTGAAAAAGGATGGAAATGCTCTCCATGATCCACAGAAAGAATTTACAGGTCGTAATATTCTTTATCAGTATAAAGATCTTTCAGAAGTGGCCAGGAAGGCGGGAATCAGTGAAGAAGAAGGATGGAAGATTTTACAACAATCCAAGTCTAAACTGCTGATCAGTCGGCAAAGCCGAACAGCACCTCACCTGGATGATAAAATCATCACTGCCTGGAATGGTTTGATGATTTCGGCTCTTGCACGAGCAGCTATGATTTTGGAAGAGGAGCAATATCTGCTTGCCGCTAATCGCGCCGCTGATTTTATTTTGAACAAAGTAACAGTGCATGGAGATTTGAAACGGCGTTGGCGAAAGGGTGAAGCACGTTATCCTGCTGGTTTGGATGATTACAGTTTTTTGATTCAGGGCTTACTGGATCTCTATGCAGCAAGCCATGATCCATCCCGTCTGAGTCGGGCTATGGAGTTGACTAAACAGCAGATTGCACTTTTCAGCGATGAAAAAGGTGGTTTTTATGATACGCCTGAATCTGCTGACCTGTTGGCCAGAATGAAATCAGCGTATGATGGAGCGGAACCATCAGGAAACTCAGTGGCAGCAATGAATCTACTGCGCCTTGCACGTTTGACCGGAAAGAAAGAATGGGGTGCGCGTGCAAAGAAAACTATCGAGTCTTTTGCTGAAATTCTGACAAGTTATCCACCGGCTATGCCTTTGATGCTCAGTGCCATGGATTTTCAGATGGACAAGCCAAAACAGATAGTGATTGCAGGAGGAGCAAATGACCAAGACACCGGAGATTTACTTCGCGAGGTTCACTCCAGGTACCTGCCAAACACCATACTTTTACTTGCTGATGGTGGAGAAAATCAGTCGTTTTTGCAGGAACGGCTTCCATTTTTAGCTACTGTAGAGAAGATCCACGGCCAGGCCACAGCTTATGTCTGTGAGAATTTCACATGCCGACTGCCAGTGAATACAAAAGAGGAGCTGGCAGCAATGCTCGATGGAAAAAGTGTTGAGTAAGGGCTCACGAAAAAATTAACTGAGAGCGTAATAATTTTCAAGTTTTACCTCGTCGTTTCAGCCAAAATCCCTGACTCAAACCCACTCCGAAAAATATAAGCAACCCTGCTGAATACTGGAACATTGTAAAGGATTCTTTGAAGACCAGCCAGCCGAGGAGCATGGTAAAGAGAGGGATAAGGTTCACATAAATGGCAGCCTTTCCGGCTTCCATTATAGAAAGGGCATAATTATAAAATCCATAAGCCAGAAGAGTGACTGCCAGCCCAAGATAGATGATGGCGGCTGTTGGTATCAGAAGAAGAGTCTCCGGTATTGGAACTTGAGGGAGAAGCAGTATGGGACCGAAAAAGAATGCCCCAACCCAGGCCTGCACGGCAGTGAGGAAAAGCGGGGAGTAGCGACTGGTCAGCCGTTTTATGGCAATGGTGTATGCCGTGGCACAAACCATGGCCAGAAATTCATAAAAATTACCAAGGAGTGGAGCCGGGGCCTGTACACTTACTTCGCCGCCAAGGCTCAGCCCAATACCACCTGCCATGGCCAGGCCTAAGCCTGTCAGGTTTTGGATTGAAAATTTTTCAGCAAGAAAAAGGGCTGACGCTACAGTAACGAGAAGGGGAAGCATGGTGGTGATGACCGAGGCCTGCGAAGCTGAGGTGTTTTTCAGGGCAAGTGCTTCAAAAATGAAGTATAAACAGGGTT
>JAOZQU010000116.1 GCA_029932055.1 Desulfocapsa sp. | reverse complement strand
ACAACCAACTCCTGCCCGGGCATGGGGTGATTTAACCCACTCCTCAAAAATTGCGGGAGTTTCATCCTCATGGCAATTAATACAATATCCGCTTTTGTCAGTGACTTTTATACGATCTTTGAGTTTGCCTGAGGAAGTCTCTGCAAAAGAAGAGATGCTCAAAAGTACTGATGTAACGAGAAAAAATATTCCACAACACACTATACGAAAAACTTTATTCATTGGCAGTCATCTCCAAGTCAAATTTGATGGCACATTATAAAAAAGGCAAACGGGAACAACAATGCAAAAAATGTTCCCGTAACGTAACTATTCAGGTGATAGCGGGTAATTTGCCTATTCGATTATTAACTCGCCAACATCTTACCTACTTCCTTGGAAAATTTCTTCATATCAAGGGGTTTCCTGAATAATGTCAATGTATCCTGAAATATATTTATTTCAGCAAGATCTTCATCGCTCGCGCCACTGATAAAAAGAACTCTCACCTCTGGATTTATCTTTTTCAGGGCCTCATACACCTCTGTGCCATCCATACCGGGGAGTACAAGGTCAAGGATAACCAGACTGACCACATCTTTATGTTGATTGTACTGACTGATTGCATTTTCACCATCTTCCGCAACAAGTACGGTATGACTCATTTCTTCAAGATAAGTGCATATGGTTTTTCTAATCAGCCAGTCATCATCAACAAGCAGGATTGTTTTGCCTTCCTTCTCAAGAGGCAATGGTGCAGGGGGTATGCTCTCTATGGCTCCAACCTTGGTTCCATCCTCACAAGCTGGAAAAATCAGCCTGAAGGTGGTTCCCTCACCTGGAATAGTATCGATCTCCATGATGGCATTGTGCTGATTTACAATATTTTTTACAATTGCAAGCCCTAAGCCCGTCCCCTTCTTGGAACTTTTTGTAGAATAAAAAGGTTCAAGAATATTTTTCAAAACCTGTTCTTCAATACCGGATCCGGTGTCACTTACACTGAGTACCATATACTCACCGGCGGGAATCGTACCCGCATGTAATTCATGTCCTTCTTGAACAGACAGAGGATCAACCGCTACAGTCAAATCTCCCCCTTCCGGCATTGCATCCCGGCCATTTGTGGCTAGATTTAACAAGACCTGCTCAATCTGATGACAATCCACCTTAACGGCTCTCTCATTGTCAGCAATAACAACCTTGAAAGAAACATTGCCAAGCAAAAGGACATGTAAAACATTTTCAATATTATGAATAACTTCACTCAGTTTAATCTTCACTAAAGAGCTACTTTGTTCTTGACCAAACAGAAGCAGATTCGAAGTTAAATTTTGTCCAAGCCTTGAGGCAATACCAATATTATTACTTAATTCCAGAGCAAATATATTGTCTTTTTCAATATTAGGCTCAAGAAGCTGGCTGAATGTTGAAATGGAGGTGAGTACATTGTTAAAATCATGGGCAACTCCTGCCGCGAAATGTCCAATATCCTCAACTTTTTTTGCTTGCCGCAATTTCTCCCGTAACTGTTTTTTATCGGTTATATCGATAATACTTCCCCGCCTGCCACGAAACTTCCCTTCGGCATAGACTGGAACACTCACCTGGGAAAGCCATCTGGTCTCACCTTGTTTGGTAACAATACGATACTCCACATCATTATGGGGCATCCCTTTAAGGTCATCCTGAGATAAAGTAAACAGATGTTTATCCTCGATATGAACCATGTCATACATCAGGTTATCCTTTTTCAGGAATTCCATACTGGTATACCCGGTGATACGCTCACAGGAAGGAGAAATAAAGGTGAGCTTTTCATTTTCATCGATCCAGTATTCAAAATTATAGGCAAATTCCGAAACAATTCGGAACATCTCGGCACTAGCCTCAATTTTTGATTTACACCTTCTCATCGCCAGAAAAAGCAGCCAAAGAATTCCAAGACCCAGCAGCCACAGAACAAAATGGGCCAGTGCAACATACCTGCGATGATCGGCTGCAGCTTTGAGATGAGGCTCCATGGGCACAGCTATACTGATTCCACCCAGCACATCACCCACTTCCCAGCTCTGTCGGCCATGACACTCCAAACATTGCTGTTCAGTAATATAGGGAGAAATCAGACGCACATACGGAGCATCATTTATGACAGTCATTTCCGCACGAGCAGCTCCACCTTTCTCAAAATCTTCCAGTGCCGATTTTTCCCACCTATCGGGACTATTTTCAGGGTTCAGAGGATCAAGACTCACAATACGATTAAAGACAGCACACTTAAGTGACTTATTCTGCGACAAACCATACATCTGTTTAGTCATGTGAAATGGGTTGACAGTAGTTAACTGAATACCATCAGCACAGGAGATATCACGTTGCCCAACCTCTAAATATGGATTGGGCTGGTTTGTTTCAGAAATCTCAGCATAAACCCTGCCAAAAATACTATTCCAACAACAGGCGAGGTCATGTTGAAAAATTGTTTCCGCCTCCACTCGTGCTTTTTCCATTGTACTGTGATCATTTTCTTTCAGATTCCAAATCGCAGAACACAATACGAGTATCGACCAAAGCAATACAAGGGTCACACAAATTATTACATAGCTGTTGGAGGATAAATTGTTTTTTATAGACATACTATTTTGCACTCGAAAAGAAATACTCTGCATTCACCTTTCGTCAACAGTGAATGACACAAGCAAAATCAAGACCTTAGCAGCAACATCACCACGTCAGCCATACTAACTAAATAAAAGGCATGTTTCCCTTTCCCCATACCACACATAAAAAAATTATGTTATTTAAGCAAATTACAACGCCACGTCTACGCGACAATGACGAAGCAAATTTATTTTTACGACTCTACCACTAATAATATTCTATACAATAATGATTTGACTTGGTAAAGACAGGTTGGATAATCGTATTCTTAATTCTTTTTTCTTTAACCTTACATTTGATAATAATAATATGAAACAACATCTTTTAATTGTAGAAGATGAAGTTTTAATTCTGCTCAGCCTCGCCATGATCCTTCGGTCAGAAAGCACTGAAGTGACAACTGCCTCAAATGGTAAAAGCGGACTACTGGAAATCTCAAACTTCCCGGATTTTGATCTCTACATCATTGATCTTACATTACCGGATATGTCTGGCCTTGAGTTAATCAAAACAATAAAAAAACAGCAACCACACGCCAATATTATTGTTATGACAGGAAGGTACCTTAACAAACAAATCATGCTGAAGAAAATGAAAGGGGCGGAAGAGATTAAAGATTGCCATTTTCTCACCAAACCATTTGATATCAATCAGGTGAAGGAAACAGTTTCTCAAATTTTACAAAACACGTAACTATTCAGGAGCGCCCCATCTCTGCACGGTCAGGCTGGCTCACATAGGAACTACTATAGTTCTCCAGCCTGCCTGCACAGATATGGGGCGCTCCTAAACAGTTACAGGACAGCAGTTAGCAATTACAGGACAGCGGTTCACTATCACCTGAAGTTACCAAAATGCATGACCTGCCCTGATGGCATCAATACTGCATAACGAAACAAAACCTTGGTACTTTTCCCTTGAAAAAAACTCTACTTTATGATACTAGCTACTGAAAATATAGGTCTTTTTAAAAATAACCCAAGAATACTTTCACAGATTTATGAATGAGTATTCATTGAATGGTTGACCCATGCAGTATCTTGGTTTACTTTATCAAAGTTGTGCTGTCTCATTCTGACTTACACAAAAAATAAACTTATTAACAAATGTGATAGCCCAGAGTTACCTCCGGGGCGGAGCTACATCTGATTAATGCTATCATTTCCATACCACGAAGTGTTTAAAAGGGGAGCTATGAAAAAAACAATCTTCACTACAATCTTTTGCCTGGCCGTCAGTTTCAGTCTTTCAACGGGCAACATCTGGGCAGCGGATCCAGAACTGGAAAATAGCGATTGTGTAAAATGTCATGCAAAGGTTGCCCATGACAACCAGGCTGATGGTGCAAAACATCTGTCTGAAGTAGGCTGCCTTGACTGCCATGTGGGTGGTCATCCCCCCTCTACCCCAAAAGAAGAAATCATCCCCAAATGTTCCATGTGCCATGATGGCGAGCCCCATTATGAAGTTGCCAACTGTCTTGGCTGTCACCAGAATCCTCACCAGCCACTGCACATCTCTTTTGGTGAAGACAACGTAGCAGTATGCAACACCTGCCATACTGATCAGGTTAGTGAAGTTAAGAATAACCCCAGCGCCCATGGCGAATTTGACTGTGCACTCTGTCATCATGACACACATGGATATATTCCGGATTGCATGGAATGCCATGAAGCACATCGTGAAGGACAGACATACAGCGTCTGTATCACCTGTCACCTTGTTCATCAGCCGACTAACGTTGCTTATGTGGAAGCCATTCCGAATCAGGACTGTGGTGCCTGTCATGGCGATTTGACAAGTACCCTCGCTGCCGGTTCAAGTAAACATGCTCCACTACAATGTGCTACCTGCCATAAAGATACACACGGTTTCGTCCCCGCATGTCAGGATTGCCATGGAAGTCCTCATCCAGCATCAATGATGAAAAAATTTCCAAACTGTCTGGATTGCCACACTGATCCTCATGATCTTGACGTTTAATTTTTTTCTTGAAAGAAAGGGAGAAACAGATCAATGAAAAAGAAAATCAAAACGAAAGTACTGGCAGGGCTTGTTGCTTTATCGTGCTCAGCAATGTTTATGGCCTGCGCCAACCAGGGACAGAACACAACTGCAGCAGACACCCAACCAATTGTTGCAGAGAATACTGCCCAGGCAGCTGAAACTCCACAAACTACTATTGCGATAGCACCACCGGTAATAAAACAACAAGCTGATGAGGCACCGTTATATACAGAACTCCCTCAAAGCTTAAGTCCGGTCGAGTGTGCTTCCTGTCATAGTGGCCAGTACATCCAATTGAAAAAAAGTGCATCAAAACATCGCTTTGACTGTCTTGACTGTCATGACCAGCTCCATGCCTACATTCCAATCAAAAACAACTATAATGAAATACTGCCAAAATGTGTGACATGCCATGAGGCACCTCATGTCGATCCGTTTACGAACTGTGCGCAATGCCATCAGGATCCACATTCACCACTGCAAATTCCATTTGCCGGAGTTATTGGCAATGTGGTTAATCATGCCGGTAAAAAAGTTGTTGCCTGTGAAGTATGTCATTACGATACGGAAGGCAAGGAGATGGAGACCTACCCAAGTAAACATAACGTCAATGTAGGCTGTACCGGATGTCATGGTGACGAGCAACATGGTATCCGCCCCAGTTGTTTTGACTGCCACGAACCACATACTGCTGAGCAGACATATGCAGACTGCCTTGTTTGCCATCTTCCTCACAGTGCAATGAACATTCTGCCCTATCCTGAGGAAATATCAAATACAGTCTGTGCTGCCTGTCACAATGCAATTTCCGAGAACCTGCTGACAAATCATACAAAACACACTGATTTACAATGTGCGAGCTGTCACGCCACCCACGGCCAGATTCCGAGATGTCAGGATTGCCATGATGAACCCCATGGTACAGTTCATAAAAAATTCCCCGACTGCCTGCAATGCCATATTGATCCACATGATCTTCCTGTAAATCAATAGCCTTACAAGCAACATCTTTCTTTCTGAATATTTCAGTTTTCACTGGAATATTCAGAAAGATACTTCTTCCCCCTCTCTTGCATAGCTGTCAGGCTAAGTGTTAGTCATTAATTGTTAACAATTGATTGTTGACTATTTGTGTTATTATTTCAGGAGATTGTCAAAAGAATATTTCCATTAACAATCAATAATCAATTGACAACGGTTAATTATTAATATTTTGAATTAGTACAGTTTGTACCATCACCTCACTCGGTTGCGTCCCTCAAAAGATCAAATTCATGTGAAGTTTCAGCAAAATTGCAAAACGGGTAAGAATAAACTATATACCCCAGAAGGGTTATTTACCCCACCATATTATATACAAATAAATTTTCAGGGCATATCACCCACAATGAAAAATCATAGCGGCACTCGATAATCGAGCAGCTTTTACGCAAAGAGGGACGGGTCGGGAAAGTCAATATCTGTAGTAGAGATACTTCTCCCTGCAAAACTGAAACAAATACCGCATGAAAGCATATTTTTTGTATTTAATAATAGACAGATCTACTTGCTGCTCTTTATTCAGAATATTTCTTCTCTATCTCCACCATTTGTAACCATTTACAATTGGTCTGGTAATTGCATGAATCAACAAACAACTACAGTATATGTATCGAAAAAAGAAAGTTTCCACAGCAACAGTATAGGATTTCACCCTATCTATCCTGTTGGCTGAATATTTTTCTGCCCACAGGGCATTCTGTACCACGAACGTCTGACAGGAATAACAAATGGCAAATAGTTCAAATGACCTGCGTCAGCTCTATCAAAGCGCAAGAAAAATTGCCGATTCCAATAATATTGACGAACTGCTCAATACTCTTTTAGAAGATCTGCTGGCTAACGTAGCATTTGAAAGAATACTCCTGTTACGACTGAACCACACCGACCTCTCCCTGGTTACAGAAAAATGCCACGGCTTCAAAAAACCCCACCGCATTCCGAAAATCCTACCTTTTACTGCCGCCAGCGGCCTGCTTCATCAGGTATACATTGACAAGGAAGCACTCAATCTCATACGTCCGGTTGAAGGACAGAAGTCCTCACTATCACCTGAATTGGTTTCAGAAAATGACCAGCTTCCTGATAACGGCTCCAACAGAAGAACAAACATTAAACTATATGTTTCAGCACCTGACTCTTCAAATGAGCATCTTTCCGGTAAAATGGACTATCAGCCTTTTTCCACCGTACTCTTTGACGACCATGATCTTAATATCACATCACTTCTTGGACCGGTTGATTCATTTCTCATCCTTCCCATCAGCGATAAATACAATTTTTATGGCTTTATCATTGCAGACAAATCCCATTCAGGCGCAACGATCAGTTACCATGAAGTTCGTCTTGCCTACGCCCTGGTAAATCATTTTGCCCATGCCCTGTGTCGAGCCCGTGAACATAAACAAATGCTCACAAAAATTTCGACTCAATTGTTTGAGATTGACTACCTTGAAACGTATTATCAGTCAATACTCCATAATCTGCGAAGTGGTGTGATTATCCTCAACCAGCTGATGAATATTACAGAAATGAATCCGGCTGCAGAAACCATTCTTGGTTACCGGGAAGAGGAACTGATCAACAAACCCATTGATTTCCTGCTTGAAGGCGACCAGGACGACTATGAATGCCTGTTCCAGGATCTCAATGATAAATTAGATTCTACCATGGGCCTTCTCACAGAAACATCCATGCACAAAAAAAACGGCTATGCTTTTCAAACCGAGGTTTGTTTTTCAGTCATCACTGATCAAAATGACAACATCAGTGGATTAAGCTGTATTTTCCGCGATATTACCACCCGTAAGGCCATGGAAAGGGATCTTGCAAGGAATGACAAACTCTCATCACTTGGAGAGCTGGCAGGTGGCATTGCCCATGAAATTAAAAACCCGCTGGCTGGAATTGCAGGCGCTATCCAGATTATAGCAAGAAATCATGACAAAGAGAGCCCTCACGGTTACATCTTCAATGAAGTTCTTCACCAGATCAACCGCCTGGATTCGTTTGTTAACGGCCTTCTCCAGTTCGCAAGACCTGGGAAGACAAATTTCAACACCGTAGTCCCGGAAATCCTCATTAACAAGGTGCTCCTTGCGTCACTCTCTAAATTAAGTGATAAAGATATTACCGTCACAACATCTTTCAGCAAAAATCCCCCGCCAATTCAAGGGGATGCCAGCCAGTTACAAATGGTATTCTCCAACATTTTAGAAAATGCCATAGAAGCAATTGACGATAAGGGCACCATATCAATTGAGACTTACTGGGATTTCAACAGCACTAAAACACCTCAGCATGATACATGTTGCACCATACCTGGATGCAGCTCAGTGGCAGGAAAATTTACCGTTGCATTTACAGATAGCGGCAAAGGAATTGACAATGATTCCTTAGAGGTGATTTTTAATCCCTTCAACACAAGCAAAAGTCATGGAACCGGTCTTGGGCTTTCGATTTCGCATCGTATTATCGAGCAACACAGCGGCACAATTTCAGTACAATCCAAGCTCGGACAGGGTACTACAGTTTCTATACAATTACCCATATGCGCTACGACGAAAATTTCATTAGGCTCTTAACTGCTACCCTGACTATAACACAAAACAGCTTCCCTATAAGTAGGATCTTTCATGAAAACTCATCGCATACTTGTTGTTGATGACGAAAAACTCGTCTGCTGGTCACTTAACGAAATGTTAAGCGATGCAGGGTACAATGTTGAAACAGCTCTCAGTGGAGCCGAGGCATTAAGCAGGTTTGATAAATTTGATCCTCATATGGTGCTGCTTGATATTCGTTTGCCCGATGCCAATGGCATTGAACTCCTTGCCGAATTCAAATCCCGTAAAGAAGATGTGCTTGTCCTGATGATAACTGCATATGCCGATGCGGATTCTGCGGTAAAGGCATTAAAGATTGGTGCAGATGATTATATAGGTAAGCCATTTAACCTTGACGATATAAAAGAGCTGGTCCAACAATCTTTAGAGAAAAATCAGGTCACCAAAAAGGTTAATTCATTTTCCAGAAAACAGCGAAAAACACACGAATTTGACACCCTGATCGGTAACTCTCCCGGAATTATCAATGTCTTTAAAATGATCAATGTGTGCGCTAAAACTGATGCTAAAATAGTAACAATCAATGGTGAATCCGGCACAGGCAAACAACTTGTTGCCCATGCCATACATGTCCATTCCACAAGATCTGATGCACCGTTTATAGAGATCAACTGTGCTTCCATTCCTGAAAATCTCCTGGAAAACGAACTTTTTGGCCATGAAAAAGGTGCATTTACAGATGCATCCCGAACATATAAAGGAATCTTTGAAGCAGCAGAAGGTGGTACAGTATTTCTTGATGAAATAGGCGATATGCCGTTAATCATGCAGACCAAAATTCTAAAACTGTTAGATTCCAGACATTTTCGGAGACTTGGTGGAACACGTGATATTGAGGCGAACGTTCGTATCGTTACTGCTACTCATCAGGATCTGCAGAAACTTGTAAAAGAAAATATGTTTCGAAAAGATCTGTTTTTTCGACTCAATGTTATGCCCATCACCATTCCTCCCTTGAAAGAGAGAAAGGAAGACATTCCCACTCTAACAAATTATTTCATTAAACGGATTAATGATGAATATGGCAGCGCTACTCAGGGTATCACTCAAGAAGCCATTGAACATCTTCAGCAATACTCCTGGCCCGGTAATGTCCGAGAACTGCGTAATGCAATTGAAAGGGCAATGATGCTTGAACAGAGTCCCATGCTCTCCTCCCGTTATTTCGACCTGGAAATAATCAGTCAAAATCAACGGCCCAAAATAGAAAATGGGGACACCATTACAAGTTCCACACAACCATCCCAAAATAATAGTTTTTTAACCCTGCCTCCAGAAGGAATATCCATTGAAGAGGTGGAGAAAGAATTAATCACCCAAGCCCTTGACCGATTCAATGGAAACCAGACCCAGGCGGCAAAATGCTTATGCATGAGCCGGGATACCCTGCGGTATCGATTAAAAAAACATGGTCTTCACAAGACAGCGCAAATATGACAATTGATGGCGTCGTAAAAAACCTCTGCTCCATCATTTACCATTTTTTTCGTTTGCCAGAACAACCAGCAACCTGAAAGCAAAAAAACTTCCCACAGGATCCATACATCTTTCAAAAAACCTCATTACAGGAAGAAAAAATCCGGGAATAAGGTTTGGATGTTCAAAGCCACCACTTAAAGGATAAATAAAATAATCAGAACAACTGGTTTCTATTATTTTAAAATCAGGAAAATATTTCCGAAATTTTTCAGCCTGCCTTAAAAACATACTGGTGGGAATGGCCATATTTCCATCAAATGGATTTTTCAAATCGCCCCCTCCCCACATCTCTTCACTGAATACATCTGGAGAGAAATCGACATCTTCCTGGTGCAGATAATTATAAATCAAATATGATGCCGGAGAAATACAGGGCTCAAGCATAAGCAAGCGACCATCTTTTTTGAGAACACGCTGCGCTTCTCTGATAAAATTCACTGGCTTAGCCAGGTGATGGAGGACATCAATAACAACAATGTTTGCAAGGGAATTTGAAAGAAACGGCAAATGATGGCCATCAAGATTCACATCCAGCCATGGACAAAAAGTAAAATCAGAAGAGATCAAATCCGGATAGAACTCTTTTAGATTACCACCTCCACCACCAATTTCCAAAGTAGGGCCCTGCAGAATCATATTCCCGATAATTCGTTGGTACCAACCAGTATATATCCGTTGCAAAACCTTTTTCCTGTTCCAGGTTTCGCGGTGTTTTTTTAATATTTCATACGACATGATGGTTTCGTAGATAGCACCCTTAAATGACAGGGCATAAACTCCGACTTCGAAAAGTCCCCTGATCCGTCATTCCCGAGTGTCGTTATCGGGAATCCATTGGGAATATGGCTGGACTCCCGATAACTACCTCGGGCTTGTCCGGGGTAGTTTCTGGGAATGACGTGCTTTTGAAACGATATGCCTTAACAGCAACACGTTGAATAGTTACTCAATTTTCAACTTTTAACTCTAAACTTTTAACTGCCCTACTCTATAGCCGGTACTGAAAAATCGGCTTTCAACTCTTCTTCGGTGGGTGGTAACTGCATAAGCCCTCTGAAATTCACATCATCAATTTCAGGGGCATTTAAAAATTTCATCACAACTTTACCATCTTTTCGGGCAACAAGAACTGTCAGCACTTGAGGTATCTGATACTTTTCGGAGAGTGCTCCGGTTTTATCAAAAACAACCGGACAGGTAATCTTGTAATCAGCCATGTACTTACGAGCTTTTTGCTCAGTATCATTCATGCCCACGTTAATGGAGATACATTCCAGTCCCTTCTTTTGGTATTTTTCCACCAGTTCATTAATTTTAGGAATTTCAGTTTTACAATTAGTACACCAGGAGGCCCAGAAAACAAGCATCACCGGTTTCTCCCCGATAACCTCGCCTAGATCCACATGTTTCCCATCCATATCCACACCACTAAACGGTGGAAGTTGATCTCCAACGTCAGTTGCAAAAACCGCTGCCGGCAGAGACAAGGTAAAAACACAGCAGATTAAAACAAAATATTTTTTCATCGTTATGCTCACTCCAGCTAATCAATTCTTCTATTTCAATGCCATTAACTTTAAAAATTTTGAATCCCAGTAGGTTGGGTAGAGTGTAGCGAAACCCAACCTACCTGTACCCATATTAATCTTTAAATTAATGTAACTATTCAGCGTGTTGCTGTTAAGGCATATTATTTCAAAAAGCACGTCATTCCCGGAAACTACCCCGGACAAGCCCGAGTGTAGTTATCGG
>JAOZQU010000115.1 GCA_029932055.1 Desulfocapsa sp. | reverse complement strand
GGTGCTGGAAATGTTGGAGCTACCGCAGCTCACTGGGCTGCTGCAAAAAATCTTGGTGATATCGTATTGCTCGATGTAGCGGAAGGAATTCCTCAGGGCAAGGCTCTTGATCTCTCGCAATCCGGCCCTGTGGAAGGCTTCTATTTTGATGTAAAGGGCAGCAATGATTACGCAGATACTGCAAACTCCGACGTGGTAATCATCTCTGCCGGACTTGCCCGTAAACCCGGCATGTCACGGGATGATCTGCTGGCAATTAATGTGGCCATTGTCAAATCCTGCGCTGAAGAGGCAGTGAAACATTCTCCTGATTGTGTGCTTGTGGTTGTCACCAATCCTATTGATGCCATGGTGCATACTGCTTTTAAAGTAACCGGACATCCAAAGGAAAAGGTGATCGGTATGGCAGGAGTCCTTGACTCTGCCCGATATCGTACTTTCCTGGCACAAGCCCTTGGTGTTGCTCCAAAAGATGTAAATGCTCTGGTTCTTGGAATTCACGGTGATAATATGATGCCAATGGTTCGCCTTGCA
The DNA here is from genome assembly GCA_029932055.1 of Desulfocapsa sp. Classification (GTDB taxonomy): domain Bacteria; phylum Desulfobacterota; class Desulfobulbia; order Desulfobulbales; family Desulfocapsaceae; genus Desulfocapsa. Next base: position 11,011 of record JAOZQU010000115.1, on the reverse strand, counting down.
AACGTGGCAGGCGTACCCATCACTGATTTGCTCAGCAAAGATGAGATTGACGCCATTGTTCATCGTACCCAGACAGGTGGTCTTGAGATTGTCAATCATCTGAAAACCGGTTCTGCATTTTATACTCCGGGACTGGCTGCTGTGGAGATGGCTGAGGCAGTGCTCACTGATTCCAAACGCGTTCTTCCCTGTGCCGCCTACCTTGAAGGTGAATTTGGCGTTTCAGGATATTTTCTTGGTGTGCCAGTGGTAATTGGTGCAAATGGTGTTGAAAAAATCCTTGAGTTTGAATTGACGGCAGAAGAAAAAGAAGCACTGCAGCTTTCAGTAAAAGCTGTTGCAAAACAGATGGAAGCTACAGGACTATAAGGATAGTCGTTAGTGGAAAGCCACGACAAACCTCATCCATTGAATCCTGAGGTAGTTGAGAGTCTGAAACAGATAGACAAGATATCTCTGTCTCCTTTAGACCTGCTGCCTCACGAGGATCTTCATGAAAAACTGGTGGAATTGGTGCTGGCCGGTGTGCCGGACGGAATTCCACCAGAACCGGCATCTAGTCTGCAACAGGTTAAAGATGCTCTGGCTCGTGAGCCTGTGTCTGATCTCAATGTTGTTGTGTTTGGCGGCGGCACAGGGCTCTCGACTATTATTGGCGGAGATAGTCGTTCTGAAACCTGGATCAATGATCCCTTTTCCGGCCTGAAAGCTTTGTTTCCAAAGACCAGATCCATAGTTTGTGTCACAGATGATGGCGGGTCAACAGGAGAATTACTCAAAGATCTTCCACTTATTGCCCTTGGTGATATTCGTCATGTACTGCTCTCTTCCATCCAGCTTGCCAAGCTTCAAGAGCTTTATGGTCTGACAGAATCTGGAGCTGCTCAGTGCATTGAGGTTCTTGCTTCAGTTTTTAATTATCGTTTTTCCGAGACACCCGAGAGTTGTGAACAGCTGCTAAGCGATTGTGGACTGACAACTCAGAAAGCTCTTCCGGTTGTTATTCAGGCAGTACTTGAGAAAATTATTGATAATCTTTTTGTCGATGCACGGCTTCAAATTGCTTTAAGAAGACCTCAATGTCTTGGTAATTTAATCCTTGTCTCATCTGTATATGAGCAAATTCCGAGACATTATGGCAACAGTGTACTGCATGCAGAACCTGAGATAATTCGGCAGAACCTCCATCGTGGAATTACATCTCTTTGTGTTATTCTGGGTGCGGATGAGCAGGCTGTTATGCCCTGTACATATGTTCCTGCAGAGCTCAGTGTGCGCTATACCAATGGTGTGCAGGTTACTGGAGAGAGTAAGTCAGGTGATGCCAGGCGTGGTTATCCAGTTGAAAGTGTTTGTGTTCATTTTTGTAAAGAACCGGAAGTAACTGATGAAGTTCTGCAGCTGATCAAAAATGCAGACATCATGATCATGGCCCCCGGCAGTCTCTACAGTTCTCTTATTCCTGTTTTTCAGGTGCCTGGTATTGCTGATGCTGTGAAAAACAATACTCATGCTCTGAAAATTCTGGTTGCAAATCTTTGGGTACAGGCTGGTGAAACAGATCTCAGTTTTACAGAACCTGATCGAAAATTTCTTCTTTCCGATCTCTTAAAGGCCTATGATTTGAATATTCCAGGAGGCAATGAGGGGCTTTTTGATAAGGTGTTGTGCCTTTCACTAAAAGATGTTCCGGCTTCTGTAATTCAGAATTATGCGGTTGAAGGGAAAAATCCCATCTACCTGGATCGTGAAAAGGTAAGGCAACAGGGGATCGTGCCCCTGGAATGTGGTATTTACTCAACCTCTTCACTGCGTGAGTATGGTGTTATTCGGCACGATCCTAAGCAGTTTGCGCTCGTTGTCCGTACCCTGTGGGCTTCGTTTGTCCATATCCCTGCAACAGAAAAACAGAAGCAGGCCACTGGTGCAGCAGGTAGAAATGGCAAAAAATATCTGACATCCATGGAGGTGCCCTGTCTGCGTTACCGCGCTATCCGTGAGTATTTGTCAGATATCACAATTGAGTTCCAGGGAGGATCACAAAAAACTATTCAGACTATCAGAGATACTCTGCAGAATATTCTCTGGCTCCACAAAGATATACCTTTTAGTCATCTGCGTTTTGTGAAGGGGGTGCAGTGCGTAGCAAATGAAGACTGGAAACGTAACCAGAATTGGGACAAAGTGTATTCCTTTTTTGATCCTGATGATAGTCTGGTGAAAATTCGTCAGGATCAGTTCAGTTCCCAAACTGGTTTTGAGATTGCATTCCTTGTTGCCATTGGTCAGGGATTACTTGGTAACTATGCTGAACGAAAAGAAATTTGTGATGTGGATGTGAAGAATAACTTTTTGGGTAAGGCTTATCATCTTTACCTGACAAGTCCTGAAAAAAGAAATTGCTATTTTAGTGAGCAGGAGCTTGCTTATTATTTGAGCTTGTCAAGAATGGCACAGGATCCCCATGACTTGCGTCATTTTACCCGTCTCGTGAATGGCAGGGAAGGTTTTACACCACCCGGACTTCTCATGGGACTTCTGTATGCCTGGTATCTTGATAACCGTTTTGCTTCCCACATCGAATATAAGATGGCAGTTATAAAGATTGACCCTTCTGATCTGATTCCCGAACAGGTACGCATGAAGAGTCGAAGGGAGAAACTGACAGTCTTTTTTAGAGAAGTTGTTTTTGGCCACTGAGTTACCACACCGTTTTATTTCACTGTACAATCAGATACCCGGGCAAACAGATTGCACCTTTTGCCACTGAAGCTTTAATTTCTTTGCTGAAACCTGTATCCCTCCTTTAAGTTCAGGTGCAAAAATAGTAACCCGAAATTCGTGGGTCATAGCTTTGTAAAGTGAAATGGCTTGTCGGCATTCATGGGGAAGAGTGGAACAATCATCAGGGATCTTTTTGATTCTATCCAGATAGGGAACGAGTTGCTTTGCTTTTGTTTGATCCTTGGCAGGGTTGGCATGTGCCCTTTCGATACGGATAATAAGGGCCTGAAAAAAACGGCTACACCCTGCCAGGTTATCCACTGTTGTATGTGTTAAGAAATCAGCCGGCAGAATTTCTTCCAGCAAACTCTCATATTCTTTGTACTGTGATGCATTGAAAGAATGGCTTTTTCGGGCAAGGGACGCAAACCTTTTTATATGGTCGGACGTTTCCCTGCGTTTGCGTAAAATTCGGAATAATTCATCACAGATATTCTGCCCTTTTTTGTAGAGTCCCAACTGCTGAACTTTGCTGATTTCCTTGTTAAAGACCTCTTTATCAGGGATTGTTTCAAGGTTTCTTGTGAATAGCGAGCCCATGATAAAGCTGAGCAGTGCGTCATTTGCTTTGTTTTTGTTTCCAAACATATTGGAAAGCCAGAATGAGGATGGGCCGGAAAGGTTTGTGTTGCAATATTTCTTAAGGTTTTTGAACTGGTCTTTAAAGTGTAACTGGTAGAGAAAAAGACTTCCTTCACGGTTGTAACTGGATGCCTTTTTTATGTCCTGCTCAAAAGTGATACTGACGCCGCCACGATTTCGTTCAATATGAAGGGTAGGGTAGAGGTAGCCGGCAACTTCCTTTCCTGAGGTGAAGAGTGGTATTCTTCTTTCAAGCCCATCAAAATCCCATGATTGAAAGATTTTGTCCTGCCACTGTGCCAGTGCCTGGGATATTTTTTTATTCGGAGTGATTTTTTCTGCAGGTTTTGAGTGTATTTTCCGGGCAAGTTTGTGGAGCACTCTTCCTGTGGCAATGGTTCTGCCTGCAGAGTCATAAAGCAGATAGCGCATTTCCAGGTGAGGTGGCAGTTGGCCGGGCCAGTCTGCACGAAGGACTTTCAAATGGAACATTTTGAAAATGCCAAGCTCAAGGGCATGGTATAGTGACCCTTGATAATGAATACAGTCATCGAGTAGCAGATCCACTGTATTATTGATTGGAATCAGATGCTTTCGTATTCGTTTTGGTAATCCTTTTAGCAAAAATGTGACCTTTTCCCTGATAAGACCGGGCACCAGCCATTCGAAACTTGTTTCAGAAAAACTGTCAACAGCATCAAGTGGGAGGCGCACGGTAACGCCGTCATCCTCTTCACCCGGGGCAAGGTGATATTTAAGGCGAAGTTTGTGTGAACCAATGGTCAGTTGTCTGGGGAAGTCCTGTAGCTCTCTGTCTTCTGGTCTACGGGTGAGGATATCCTCTTCTTTCATTTCCAGAAAAGATTGATCTTTTTTCTTACCTAGAAAACGATTTAAAGTGAAACGATCATAGACACCGGCAGGCAGCCTTTTGTCGTAAAAAAGATGCAGGGTCGTGTCATCTACCAGTAAATTCCTCTTTCGCAAGCGTTCTTCAGTTTCCTGCCATTTCTTCAGGATCTCAATGTTTTTTTGTAAAAATGGATAGCGGCCTGTCAGTTCCTGCTCCAGCAAGGCGTGCTGGATGAAAATCTGTCTGGCTTCTTCCCTGTTTTTGGGTGAGGTTCTGCCAAAATTGATGATTCTGTCAGCCGAAAGAATTAAACCAAAGAGACTGATTTTTTCGTCAGCCACAACTTGTCCGTTTTTTTTCTGCCAGCGGGGATTAGACCATGACCTGCGACAAAGATGATCTGCTGTTTCGATGAGCCAGTTTACTTCAACATTTGCAACAGTGAGCGCATACAATCGGTTGGTTTCTAGAAAAGTTGCCCCGATGATCCATTTTCCGGAGCTGTGAAACTGATGGGAACCGGGGAAGATCATAAATTCTTTGCCACCTGCACCCTGATAGAGTTTTTTTTCCTTTTCTTTTTTCAGGCCGATGTTTCTTAAGAATCCGGTACAGAGACTTTTATGTACTGCAGGGTAGGAGGCGGGTTTTTCATTGGCAATAAAACCCTTTTCTCGAGCTAGGATGCTGCTTAACTGCTCATGGAGGTCGATCCATTCACGCATTCGCTGAAAAGAGAGATAATGAGTTTTGCAGAATTTTTTTAAGCGGCCCCACGATAAACCTTTTTTCTGTACAGTATGAAAAAGATCCCAGATGTTGAGTAGACTTAAAAAATCAGAATGTTCGTGGGCAAATTTTTTGTGGGCATTGTCAGCTTTGGCTTCCTGCTCAGCAGGACGAACTCTTGGATCCTGAATGGCAAGGGCCGGAGCAATGATCTGTATTTCTCTGAGACAGTTGTTCTCACGTGCTGCAATTAAAATGCGTGAAATCGGGGGGTCTATGGGAATCCTGGCCATTAACTGACCTGTCTGGTTGAGCCTGTTATCATCTTTTAGAGCGCCAAGCTCTTTCAGAAGATTATAACCGTCTCGAATAGCACCGGGATGGGGGGGCTCGATAAAGGGAAAGTCAATTGGTGAGCCGAGATCCATGCTGATCATCTGCAGGATAACATCTGCCAGATTAGAACGTTTGATTTCAGGCAGCATGTATTGATCGCGATCCAGGTAATCTTCTTCAGAATAGAGCCTGATGCATATTCCCGGGCCTACACGCCCACAGCGGCCTTTGCGCTGGTCGGCACTTGCTTGTGATATTCTGGTGATGGGCAGGCTGGTGATTCTGGCACGAACATTATACTGGGAAATCCGGGCAAGGCCCGAGTCGATCACATAACGGATGCCGGGAACTGTAATGGAGGTTTCGGCCACATTGGTAGCTACTACAATTTTGGTCAGTTTTGAAGGCTTGAAAATCTTTTTCTGGTCAGCAGCGGCGAGTCTACCAAACATTGGCAGGATCAGGTTTCCCGGAAGCTTTCCTTCAAGAAGTGCGCAGCATTCACGAATATCTTTTTCCGTGGGAAGAAAGATCAGAGTGTCTTCGGGGGGCTCACTGCGCTGCAGGTCTATTAAGGTTTGTACGCACTGATCCACATAGGAGCTTTCTTCTTTTTCTTTAGCAGAAACAGGTTCCTGGTAGCGGACTTCAACAGGAAAACTGCGTCCTTCAACAGAGAGAATCGGCGCATCGTTGAAATGTTTGGAGAAAATTTCAGTATCAATGGTGGCTGAGGTGATGATCAGTTTGAGATCCTGACGTCTGGGAAGAAGATTTCTAAGATAGCCAAGGAGAAAGTCGATGTTCAGGCTTCGTTCGTGCGCTTCATCAATGATGATGACACCATATTTTTTCAGAAGCGGATCGTTTCGTGTCTCAGCAAGGAGTACACCATCAGTCATGAATTTGATTCTGGTGTTTTTGTCGGTTTTATCGTGAAAACGAATTTTATAACCAACAAGATTCTTGTGTGGTGCAAGTTCAGTGGCAACGCGTGAAGAAACCGAAGTCGCGGCCACACGTCTTGGCTGGGTGCAACCAATGAGAAAAGAATCATTGGGGAAATATTCAAGACAGAACTTTGGTAATTGAGTGGTTTTTCCTGAACCTGTTTCACCTGAAACAATAATCACCTGATGATTTTGTAACAGTTCGAGAAATGATTCTCGATAGGAGACAATGGGAAGGTCTGCTGGGTAGTTGAGTTGCATGGTTGACGATGCTGTTAAACGAGAAGTATGGTATAAATCCGGCTGCTGTTTTGTACACGGGAATTGAATGTCTGTCATTTAAAAAAAGAGGTTGCCAGGTAATGAGCAGAATTGAGGTGGCTGTAGCTGCGCCCCTGTTCCATACACTTTCGTACTCCTATGATCCTGAAGTAAATGGAGATCCTGTGGGGAGAAGAGTGCTCGTGCGGATGGGTGCACAGAAGGTCACAGGATATGTGCTGGGCTTACTTCCTGAAGAGGATGTCAGTTATAGAATACTTCCGGTTATTCGATTCCTGGATGGTACACTGCTGTTTCCTGAAAATCTTGTCCCGTTTTTCAGGTGGATTGCCGACTACTATCATTACCCCATTGGCGAGGTGATAAAAACCGCACTTCCTGGTGGTTTGACTCTGCGTGACAGGAAGGTGATGAGGTTAACAGCTGAAGGCATGAAAAGACTAGTTTGCTGGCCTTTATCTGACATACCTGAACCTGACTGGTTTAAGATACTCCTTGAAAAAAAGGAGTTGAATCCAGCGTCGACTAAAAAGATTGTAACGGGAAACGAATGGAAAAAATTTGCAAAAGAGTGGGAAGACAATGGATTGGTTGAGATAGCTAAGGTCTTAGACAAAGATAAAATTGGCGAAAAGTTGGAACTTTGTTATTCCAGGCTGACGTCAATGAATTTGCCGGAGTCCATTGAAGGAGAGGAAGGACAAAAGGCTCTCAAAGATGCAGCGAAAGAGGAAGTTGACGGACAGCGTTTGAGTGTGCCGCTGGTGAAAACGCTTGTGTTCCTGTCCAGGCTTTCTGAAGAGCAGGGTCAGGAAGCTGTTGCTGCCCGGGATCTTCGTAAGGCGTATAGTGGAGCATCCACGGCTCTGAAAGAGCTTGAAAAAAGAAATCTTGTTCATGCAGAAAAGCGAAGAATTTATCGAAATCCTTTTGGCGAAACTCTGACGTATTTTCCCAAACCGGCCAATTTAAGTGAGGAGCAGGACAATGTGCTGGCAGAGATCCTGCCGGCTTTGCAACAACAAACATTTACGACTTTTTTGCTCCATGGTGTCACAGGATGCGGTAAGACAGAAGTGTATCTACGCGCAGCTAAGCAAACTTTGAAGCAGGGGCGTGATGTTCTGATTCTTGTGCCTGAAATTGCCCTTGCCACTCAACTGGAGGCCCACTTTGTCTCAAGGTTTGGCGATCAGGTTGTGCTGCTTCATTCCGGTCTTAGTCCCGGGGAGAGATTTGATCAATGGAGCCTTGCCGCGAGCGGACAGGGTAAAATTGTTATTGGCGCACGATCTGCAGTCTTTGCGCCTTTGAACGATCCCGGGCTCATTGTGGTGGACGAGGAACATGATAGCGCCTACAAACAGGAAGATGGCCTGCGTTATCATGGGCGGGATCTGGCAATTCTGCGCGCACGTTACAACAATGCAGTGGTTATCCTTGGTTCGGGAACTCCCACTATTACAAGTTTTGCCAGTGCTGAAAACGGTAAGTTTCAGCTGCTCACCATGAGCAGGCGGGTGGCAAATCGACCACTCCCTGAAGTGAGTATTGTTGATCTGCGTGAGAAAAAAGAGAAGAAAAAAGGAGAGGCTATTGGCCTGAAACTTGCGAAAGAACTGCAGCTTAATCTTGAGCAGCAGAAACAATCCATTCTTCTTCTTAATCGCCGTGGTTTTTCTAACATTTATCTTTGTCGTGACTGTGGTGAGCCTGTTAAGTGTATGCACTGCCATGTCTCTCTAACCTATCACAAAAAAAAGGCTAAGCTTGTTTGTCACTACTGCGGCTATACCCTGAGAGAAAATGTTGTCTGCGGGGCGTGTAGATCTGATCAACTGACACCTGTAGGGTTTGGTACGGAACGAATAGAGATGGAAATAAAAGAGAATTTCCCTGATGCTCGCGTGGCCCGTATTGACTCCGACACTGCAGCAGACAGACGGAAATTTATGTCCCTTTTAAGAAAGATGCACCAGCGGGAAATTGATATTCTCATCGGTACCCAGATGATCGCCAAAGGGCATGATTTTCCTCATGTAACTCTTGTGGGTGTGATCTGGGCTGATGGAGGGCTTAATATTCCTGATTTTAGGGGTGCTGAACGAACCTATCAGCTTTTATCCCAGGTAACTGGGAGGGCAGGCCGGGGAGACACTCCCGGTCGGGTGATTATTCAAACCCTGCGGCCTGAACATTATGCAATTCAGTTGGCCCAGGCCCATGATTACACCAGGCTTTACGAGAAGGAGATGAAGATTAGGGAGAACCCGATGTTCCCTCCATATCTGCGAATGGTTAATTTTAAAATTTCAGGAAGCAGTGAAAGCCAGGTGCAGGCTATAGCAGGCCAGGTGGCAGAGCTTTGTCGTGCCAGTAGTTCATCAATAGAAACAAAAAGTGTGGAAGTTCTTGGCCCGGCTCCAGCGCCCATTGATAGAATTCGTGACCGTTACCGCTGGCAGGTTTTATTAAAGGGGATTCACTCAGCTCCACTGCATGAGATGTGTAGAAAGCTTCTTGATAAACAGTCTATTTTGACTAAAGGCGATATCAGAATAGCGATTGATGTGGATCCGGAAAGCATGATGTAAGTGGTAAGTGGGTTTTTGGCAATTTCTCCAAAAGTGGTGGTAAATAGTTGTGTTTGAGTCTCCGGATTCCGGCTAAAAACATACCTGAATGAGGACTTATAGGAGGTTGCGGTCGTCATCTCCGGATGTCGTTATCGGGGATCCAGATATTTCACCACCACTTTTGGAGAAGTTACTGCTCGGTACGGTAGGCGTAATGATGATAACGCAACACTTCGCGAGCCTGATCCATTAACTTAAGCTTTGGATTTGGATGAAATCGTGGTCTATTTTCCATATTGCTGGTAACAATATTTCAATAGATGGAATAATTGAAGGAAAAAAGCAATACGTGGACTTGCTTTCCGTCTTTGATGTTTTAATATCGAGATAAGTGGAAAATCTTGCAATCTACTACAGTCAATATCATGGAAAATTTCCACTTATTGCAAATGTTAGGTTCAGATAAACGATGAAGATCCTCAATTGCAACAATTGCTTTTTTAAAAACTGAATCTGAAAGTTTACCGTGGTTGATAAAGATTTTTACTTCTCCATTCCATAAAACTGAGTTTGCAGCTTTAAAAAACATTAAAACACCTTTAAGTCTGCATGAAAAACATTTTGCTTTATAGGAAAATACACTTATGCAATTATCATTAATTGGTATTGGATCAGACACACTGCTTACAGATTTTGATTCTGCCGGTATCGAGTTCATAAAAATCAATCCTAAAGTTGGCACCGTTCTTGGTGCTGGTGGCAATATACAGCTCTTAAATGATATAAGTGGCGCAGTTCCTTGGGCATCAATAGCTGCCGTTATAATTGCATGGCTTAAATATCGACCTTCAAGGATGGTTACAGTCACAACAAAAGAACAAAATATTATTAATATTGAAGGATATAGCACAAAAGATGTTGAGGCATTATTGCCTATTTGCCATAACATTATCATTGCAGAAACAAAGAAACCGACTGAACGCTTACCTTGAATAACCTAACAATGGTATACACTGAAAAAACAAGCACAGCGGTTTTCAGGCCAAGTTTCCAGATAAATTTAAGTTCCTATCTTCGTATCAAGCTGGTCGGTAATTCCGCTTGTTTCCAGTGATACGGGACGTTATGCTTTAAGAATGAATCGCAATGAAAAGTGAAATCGAAGCAAAAATTGAATATCAGGAAGTAATTGGAGAAGCTAATCCTGGTGGCTACCAGCCTGTTCGTTTTTCAAGAGTAAAGTATAAGGCCAGCTCTACCGCACATATTGACATACGGCGATTTCAAAGAGGCTATGATGAAGAAGGTGAAGAAAAATTCTATCCAACAAAAGTAGGTTTTCGTTTTCCTGAGCGGGAATTCAAACGAGTCGTTAAAGAATATGCCTTAATGCCAGAAACATACGTCCATCCAATAATAGTAAAAAAATGTTTTTCTCTACTAAATACAAACCAATTCGAAAGCGCTGTATTACAAGCATTCAAAGCAATAGAAGTTAGTATCCGAAAAAAAATTAACGCCAACCCAGAAGTTGTTGGTGTTAGACTTATCAGAAACGCATTCAACCCTGAAAATGGCCCGCTAACTAATCAAAACTTGCCCAAGGCAGAACGTGAAGCATTCTGTAACTATATTGCTGGTGCCTTTGGCTTTTATAAAAATCCATGTTCCCATCGAGACGTGGATATGGATTTTATTACTGCATTTGACAGAATTGTTGTTGCAAGTGATCTGTTGAAGGCAAGTGAAGTAGCTGGAAATAAAGACAATCAGGTATAATAATGATATTTGGCATTGATAAATTTGCTGGAACTTGGTTATCAAAAGATAACTATCGAGTTGAGATCAGGAAAGTTAATGATACAAGGGTGTTGATAAGTATGCTCAAAATACGGCGCATAATAGTTAGTGTCGCCTAA
>JAOZQU010000334.1 GCA_029932055.1 Desulfocapsa sp. | reverse complement strand
CACGGATAATGATGATTCAAATTCCACCAAAGAGGTTGTAGAAGTTTTAAGTGGTGATACGACACCCGAGTCAGAGATAGAAATATGTGATAAGCCTGAAGGTGACAAGATTATCTCCAGTCCACACAATACCGATGCCACATATGTCAGGAAACGGAACCAAACCGTTGTTGGGCATAAAGTATTTGCCACCGAGACATGCGCCCCTGACAATGCTGTCCAGTTTGTCACTGATGTGAACCTGGAAAGGGCAACCCATGCTGATGCCAGGGAGATTTCGGTCATAGAGCAACGTCTTGAAGATAATGACATGCAACCGGAGAAGCTTTATGGCGATGCTGGTTTTATTTCTGTGAAGCAGTTTCAATAGCCTTACTCAATTTTTCCAGATCAATGGGCTTTGCAACTGCCGCACTGAAACCGTAGTCACGATAATTAGCCATTATCGGGTCATTTGAATAGCCACTGGAAGCGATTAGAATAGCTTGTGGATCAATTTGCAGCAGTTCTTTTGCTGCCTGCCGTCCTCCCATACCATCGGGAATGGTTAAGTCCATAATTACAATATCAATAGGGGTTCCATTATTCTGCAGTTCTTGATATCTGCTGATTGCCTGGTCTCCATCGGCAACTAATACCGGCTCGTGCCCAAGGATTTCAAGCTGCAATTTAACGACATTCCGTACCATTTCTTCATCATCCATGATCATTATTCGGGCTGGCTCACCTGGTGCCGCCAGCTCAGGAGTGTCTTCTGGCTTTTTGCTCTCTCCCCCAGGTACTGCAGGCAGATAGAGAGTAAATGATGTTCCCTGATCCCCTGTGGAATTAACAGTGATGGATCCTCCATGCTTACTGATAGTAGAATGACAAATTGCCAGACCCAAGCCACTGCCCTCCTGTTTTGTTGAAAAATATTTCATAGTAGCTTTCCATATCAGCCACATACACTGTGGCATCTATACTCTCAAGTACAGTGAGGAGTGTGTCCTGAGATTCCCGTAATGATTTTTTTGTTTTTGTTGCCACCTGAATGTCTATTTCACCCTTTTCAAGTCTCTACAGACATTCAGTTCAGGTACCTTTGATAAACTGTAGATTCCAACCTTCTTGTTTTGCGATATAACGTAGCACATCAATGGTTAGACCTTGACATTCTCCTTGTTTATCTTGAAAAACAAGTGGTTTGTTACTGTGAAAAAAAGGAGAGAGACGATCACACCAATACGAAAGCATGTGTTGAAGTGGTTTTCTGGAATCGATGACGGCATGAAAAAGAAAAGATTCATAATTCACAAAAGTTGTTTTTGATCCAGTCTGGTTGGATATCGATTTTTAAGAAATCTACGATGTCATAAATAGACACTTATGATAACAAAACAATAGTATTGAAGTCAAAGATATTTTTATGGTTTTTGATTGTCTTCCTATATGAAATGCTACCGGTTCAAGCAGAGCCTGCGGAAAAATTCGGACAGTGTTTTTGGGAGAACGATTCGTTATATCAGTGACAATCATGTTTGACTTCCAGAGAAATATCTCGTAAATACAACAAGTATTGTATGGAAAACAGGAGGGAAAGACTATGCAGGGTGCAGAATTTATGGTTAAACGGGCTGAATATCGTAAAGACGGGGAAGCTCATCTCTTTGAAAAGGTAATTCAGTGGGCTCAGGAAGATGATGATAGTCTCATCGTTGAGATTGTTGAGCGGGCTTTTGCTGATGACGATGCTGAACGCTGGTTGACTATTCACCCGACCAGTTCCTTCACCGGTCTTACTGGGTATTATATGGAAATTATAGCTGAAGAGAGAGAATTGATGAGCAATGACCGGCGTCTTCTTGGGAAGAGGCTGGCTGCTTACAGCAAACGTCTTCTTTCCTAACCGAACCGTTTATCCGATCGTTACCCGGTAGCCAATCTTTTCAACAGCAACATTTTTTGTATTTTTTTCCAGAGCCACATGGGCACATTTCGTTTCTACCCATTTTGTGGGTCTTAGATTCTGTTTTCCCATCCAGATAAAACCAGAGGCCTTCGTGTTTCACAAATCGTGACTTTTCATGCAGATGACAGAGGTGTCCTGAACTGAGAAACCCTGCAGTGAATATTACTGTGCCATCTTCATCTTCTGGTCCGCCTTTTTCATATTCTTCAACATCCAGCCCAATCCACTGGATCGCGTCATCTTCTGTATTAATTTCTTTGGGCCTTGTTTCAGGAGCCCAGCTATTCGCAAGATATTCATTGTCGGCAAGGGTAAATGCGGTGTAGCGAGAGCGCATAAGCTGTTCAGCAGTTTCAGCCTTTCTCTGATTTTTTATGATTGGAGCACAACAGTTATCAAACAATTTTCCACTGCAACAGGGGCATTTTTTTTCTGAGCTCACTGGACACCTCTTTTTGTCATTCGAAAAATTTTGATTCCAAGGAGCACAAAAGGGGCTGCGTGATAGAAAAGGTCAAAAATATCCATGGGCTTTTTTAAGTTACCCTGTGACAGCATTCTGAGTTTCTCTATGATGTGGGGTTCTGGCACAAATGGAGCAAATCCGAGCAGAACACATATCACGAGAAGAACATACAGAGGGATATTATCGATAAATTGCATAGATTTTTTCCTTACAGTCGCGACAGACGTTTTAACGACAACTGCTGAGCCACCTGGGTTGCTGTTTCTTCAATTGATCTTCCGTCTGAAACAATGATTGGTATATTATAATTAAGAAATATCTGGTTGGCCTGGCTGAGTTCACCGGCACAGGTTGCCTTTTTGGCATAGGTAGAGCCCTGGTAGCGTTTTTCCCGGACAAAGTGGAGGGTTTCCGGTGTGGTGGACAGGCCGATTGCTCTGGACTTATTACGTATGATTGCAGACGGTAAACGATAAGAGTCAAGATCCTCAGCCACAAGGGGATAATTCGCTGCTTTTATGCCCATCTGGGTTGCAAGGTATACAGAAATTGGAGTTTTTCCGGAACGGGAAACACCAAGAAGAATAACTTCTGCTTCGTCATAATCTTTCATCAGAGAGCCGTCATCATGGGCAATGCA
>JAOZQU010000114.1 GCA_029932055.1 Desulfocapsa sp. | reverse complement strand
ATTGAGGAACTGACTAAGGCTTCTCATAAGCTTGCCGAACTTATGTATGCTCAGGCGTCACAAGATAATCCTGATGCTGCAGGTGCCGCAGGTACTCCAGGTGGTGAAGAAGCAAAGCAGGACGATGATGTTGTTGATGCTGACTTTGAAGAGGTTAAAGAAGACGACAAAAAAGATGACAAGAAGTAATTCTGTTAACTGATCGCCTGTCTGCTAAATCAGACAAGGAGTGAAAAAGGGGAATCCGATGAATTTCGGATTCCCCTTTTTTTTCATTTTCACCTGAGGTAGTATGCCTCCGAATCCTTAGCCCTTAAACCGCAAACCGAAAACCCCAAACCTAAAACCGCAAAAATATTATAATGAAAATATTATCAGGTATCCAGCCGTCAGGCCAATTGCACATCGGTAATTACTTCGGAATGATGAAAACCATGATCGCTAATATGGAAAATTCAGATCTCTATGTCTTTATCGTAGATCTTCATGCACTGACCTCTGTCCATGATCAACAAAGACTTGCCACAGGAACACTTGAGGCTGCAGCTGATTTCCTGGCTCTTGGCCTGGATCCAGACAAGTGCACTTTCTGGGTACAGTCAGATGTTCCTGAAGTGTGTGAGCTGGCCTGGATACTTTCTACGCTCACTCCCATGGGTCTCATGGAACGTTGTCATTCCTATAAAGACAAGGTGGCCAAAGGCATTGATGCCACCCACGGTCTTTTTTCATACCCAGTGCTCATGGCAGCTGATATTCTTCTCTTTCAGGCGGATCGGGTACCGGTTGGCAAAGATCAGAAACAGCACCTGGAAGTGGCAAGGGATATTGCCCAGAAGTTTAATAATACCTTTGGTGAAACTTTTGTTGTCCCAGAGCCTGCCATCAGTGAAACCACCGCTACTGTTCCGGGTCTCGATGGACAGAAGATGTCGAAATCATACGGCAATACTATTCCCATATTTCTTGAAGGCAAACAGCTGAAGAAAAAAGTGATGGCGATTGCAACCGATGCAACACCTGTGGAAGACCCAAAAGATCCTGATAAGTGTAACCTGTATACCATATTTAAACTTTTTGCCTCTCCTGAAAGACTCCAGGAGGTAAGAGATCTGTATATAAATGGTGGTGCTGCCTATGGGTACATTAAGCTGGAACTGCTTGAGCTGATCAGTGATTATTATGCTGATGCTCGACAGAAAAAAGCGGAATATCTGGCCGATCCTGAAATGCTGAGAGTCATCTTGAGAAAAGGTGCGGAACGAGCGCGGGAGAAGGCGACTGTTACCCTTGATCTGGTACGTGAACGTGTGGGTTTGAAGTATTGAGCTTTGTTATGTTGAAAATAAAAAAAAGGCCTGATTGGAATTCCAATTCCAATCAGGCCTTTTTTTTATTGCTGTTTTGCTGTTCAGTCAGTCTTAATACTAAAAATCAATCAACTCCACATCAAAGACCATGGTGGCGTTCGGTGGAATAGGACCACGTCCCGAGGGACCATAGCCAAGACTTGCAGGAATGATGAGGACTCGTTTTTCCCCTTTCTTCATGGTGAGCAGGGCTTCGTCCCAACCTTTAATAACCCGTCCCTGTCCTACAGGGAAATCAATGGGGGTTCCACGGTCGACAGAAGAATCAAATTTGGTTCCATCCAGCAGTTTGCCGGTGTAGTGAACTTTAACCATGGCACCTTCAGCAGGTGTTTCGCCTTCTCCCTCAGCAACTACCACGTATTTGAGTCCTGAAGGGGTAGTGATGGCATCGGGATACTGGCCCTTGATCTGTTCCATGGATTCTTCCATGGCAGCAAGCTCTTTCTCCTTGGCGCGCGCATCCATGCTTTCAAGCAGAGAATCAAAGGCGGCCTGATCGCTCTTAAATGCCTTGGCCTTGCTTCCTTTGCGGATGATTTCAATGGTTTTGAGTTTGTCATCTTTTTTGATGGTATTTACAACATCCATGCCGGAAACAACATGGCCGAAGACTGTGTGTTTACCATCAAGGTGGGCGGTGGCATTATGGGTGATGAAAAACTGGCTGCCGTTGGTGCCGGGACCTGCGTTGGCCATGGACAGGATACCAGGGCCACTGTGCTTGAGGCTGGGATCAATTTCATCAGGAAAGGTGTAACCGGGGCCGCCGGTGCCTGTTCCTAACGGGCAACCACCCTGGATCATAAAATTATCAATAACCCTGTGGAAGGTGAGGTCGTCATAAAAGCGGACGCCTTCTTTTCCTCCGCCACCGCCAAGTTGTTTGGTGCCTTCGGCAAGGCCCACAAAGTTGGCAACGGTAAGAGGTGTTTTTTCAAATTCAAGGACACAGATGATATCGCCTTTGTCCGTGACAAATTTGGCGTACAGGCCATCTTTGAGTTTAGTTTCTGCCATTACAGTATCTCCAATTAGACTAAAGAGTAGAAAAAATGTTGCTATGAATGAAATGCCTATTTTATGCATGATTTCTCCTTCTGGAAAGGGGGGGGAAGTGCGAAAATTCGTATTGCTTGTTAATGTAGCGTCTATCAATACTAAATTGAAGGAAAAATCCAAGTAGAAAAGTATATAATTGACAGGAAAATAATTTTGTTTGTCGGATTTTACACTATAAATCCCGATTCATGTTGACGCCCGTCTGATTTTTAAGTTTAATATTACGATTTTTTTTGTAGAATTGCTGTTTTGTCAGGAGTTGTTTACCAAAGAACAAGGGAAATATATGAAAGCATTGATTGCCCTGGAAGATGGAACCATATTTGAGGGTCGTTCTTTTACCGGATCCGGTGAGGCTGTAGGCGAAATCGTCTTCAATACCTCAATGAGCGGATACCAGGAAATACTTACCGACCCCTCCTATACCGGCCAGATAGTGACCATGACTTACCCGTTGATAGGGAATTATGGAGTTAATAAAGCGGATATGGAATCAGCTTCTGTTCATCCCGGAGCCTTTCTTGTTAAAGAGTACAATGGCTATCCATCCAACTTTCGATCTGAGCAGACTCTTGCAGATTTCTTGAACGAGTATGGTGTGCTCGGAGTTGAAGGTTTTGACACCCGCGCCCTTGTACGACACATTCGTACAAAAGGTGCCATGAAAGGTATTGTCTCCACAGACGATCTGGATCCTGAATCACTTGTGGCGCGAGCTCGTGAATGGACTGGGCTTGTCGGCCAGGACATGGTGAGTAAGGTCACCTGCAAAGAGCCTTATGGCTGGGCTGATAACGGTGTGGTTCCTGGAACTGATTTTACCACAGTCCAGGCAGGCATGGTAAATCCACTCAAAATAGTGGCCTTTGATTTTGGCCTGAAATACAATCAATCCCGAATTTTTACAGAAAAAGGTTGTCAGGTGCAGGTTGTGCCGGCCTCAACAGATGCCGAAACAGTACTTGCCATGAATCCGGATGGTATTTTTCTTTCCAACGGCCCGGGCGATCCTGAAGGTGTGCCTGACGCTGTGGAAACTATTCGTGCTTTGCTTGGCAAAAAGCCCATGTTTGGTATCTGTCTTGGCCATCAGATTCTTGGCCTTGCGTATGGTGGATCTACCTTCAAGCTTAAATTTGGTCACAGGGGTGGAAATCAGCCAGTGAAAGATCTCGGTACCGGAAAGGTGGAGATTACTTCTCAGAATCATGGCTTTTGTGTGGACATGGATAGCCTGAATCCTGACGACGTGGAGCTGACCCATATTAATCTTAATGATGGTTCAGTTGAAGGAATGCGCCATAAAAAATATCCGGCCTTTTCCGTGCAGTACCATCCCGAACATGCTCCGGGCCCACATGACGCCATGTATCTCTTTGATCGTTTTATAGAAATGATACGAAAAAGCAATTGATGGCGTCTTAAGAACTCCCTTGCTTCGTCATTCCCGGTGGGAATGATGAAATAGCGAAAAGTTTGAGTTTTAAGAACTTGTCAGCAATTAACGCAAAAAAAATAAAAAATACTGTATCTCATGCCAAAACGAACAGATATAAAAAAGATTCTCATCATAGGTTCCGGTCCTATCATCATCAGTCAGGCCTGTGAATTTGATTATTCAGGCGCTCAGGCTGTCAAGGCCCTGAAGGAAGAGGGCTACGAGGTTGTGCTCATCAACTCTAACCCGGCCACCATCATGACCGATCCGGAGCTTGCGGATTTTACCTATATAGAGCCCATCACTCCGGAAATGGTGATCAAGGTTATTGAAAAGGAACGCCCGGATGCGTTGCTTCCAACCCTTGGTGGACAGACTGCATTGAATACAGCCATAAAAGTCGCAGAGGCTGGAGCCCTTGAAAAAAATAACGTGGAGATGCTGGCAGCAGATATCGACGTTATTAAAAAGGCTGAGGGCAGGGAAGAATTCAAGGAAGCAATGGAGAACATAGGCTTAAACGTTCCAAAGTCCTATATTGTCCATACACTTGATGAGGCAATGCAGGCAGGAGATGATATTGGATTTCCTGTTATCGTGCGACCAAGTTTCACTCTTGGTGGAACAGGCGGCGGTGTTGCCTATAATCGTCAGGAACTGGAAGAACTTTCTTCATCCGGTCTTGATCTTTCCATGACCACTGAGATTATGCTTGAGCGTAGTTTACTCGGCTGGAAAGAATATGAACTTGAGCTGATGCGTGACTCCAAAGACAACGTGGTTATCATCTGTTCAATTGAAAATATTGATGCCATGGGGGTGCATACCGGTGACTCAATCACTGTGGCTCCCATACAGACGTTGACGGATCGTGAATATCAGGATATGCGGGATGCCTCCATTGCTATTATTCGTGAAATTGGTGTGGAAACCGGTGGCTCCAATGTGCAGTTTGCCGTGAATCCTGCAGACGGGGAACTCATGGTTATTGAGATGAATCCTCGTGTCTCCAGAAGTTCGGCATTGGCCTCCAAGGCAACAGGTTTTCCCATTGCAAAAATTGCAGCTAAGCTTGCCGTTGGCTATACACTCGATGAGCTCAAAAATGATATCACCCGTGAAACCTATGCCGCCTTTGAACCCACCATTGATTATTGTGTGGTTAAAATTCCGCGCTGGACCTTTGAAAAATTTCCGGAAGCAGAAGATGTGTTGACCACGGCAATGAAGTCTGTAGGCGAGACCATGGCCATGGGACGAACATTCAAAGAGGCATTCCAGAAAGGTATGCGCTCCCTGGAAACCGGGAGATTTGGTTTTGGTGGCGATGGTAAGGAAGAACTTGGACATCTTGAGCTCGAAGATCTGGAAGCCGGGTTACGCAAACCAAATTCCAAGCGAGTCAGTTATATCCATGAAGCACTGAAACGCGGGCTATCCATTGAAAATCTTTTTGATCTCACCCAAATTGATCCCTGGTTTCTGTATAACTTTAAGCAGATCGTTGAAAAGGAAAATTCCATCCGTGAACAGGGCTTTCAGGGGTTGACCCACGATTTTCTCAAGAGTTGTAAGGAATATGGTTTTTCCGACTACCAGCTTGCTTTCCTCACCGGAACATCTGCTAAAGATGTTCGTGGGCTGCGGAAGAAATTGGAAGTAGAACCAGTCTACAAGCTGGTGGATACCTGTGCGGCTGAATTTGAGTCCTACACACCCTATTATTATTCGACCTATGAACAGGAAAACGAGGCAGCGCCCACTGACAAAAAGAAAATAATTATCCTTGGTGGCGGTCCTAACCGAATTGGTCAGGGGATTGAGTTTGACTACTGTTGTGTGCATGCATCTTTTGCACTTGCCGAAATTGGTGTGGAATCTATCATGGTGAATTCCAATCCGGAAACAGTTTCCACAGACTATGACACTTCGGATAAGCTTTATTTTGAGCCGCTGACCTTTGAAGATGTTTTGAACATCATAGATCTTGAAAAACCGGACGGCGTAATCGTCCAGTTTGGTGGGCAGACCCCGCTGAACCTTGCGGTTGCCCTGGAAGAGGAAGGGGTTCACATTGTCGGCACTCCTCCTGATTCCATTGATCGTGCAGAAGACAGGAAGCGGTTTCAGCAATTTTTGCAGAAACTCGGTCTCCGCCAGCCGGATAATGATACCGTTTATACACTGGAAGAAGCGCTTACTGTTGCTGGAAAAATAGGTTATCCTGTGGTGGTTCGTCCCTCCTATGTACTGGGGGGCAGGGATATGCGGATTGTGTATAACGATTCGGAAATCCGTGATTTCATGGCTATCCCTGGTATTGCAGGAGCTGACCATCCGGTTTTAATTGACAAGTTTTTAAAAGATGCCATTGAAGTGGATGTGGATGCTCTCTGTGATGGTGAAAATACCATAATCGGCGGAATTATGGAGCACATTGAAGAGGCAGGGATTCATTCCGGTGATTCCGCCTGTGTGCTGCCGCCTCACACACTTTCTCCTGCTCTGGTAGAAGAAATAAAACATGCCAGTAGAGCCATGGCTGAGGAGCTTGGCGTTATTGGTCTTATGAATGTTCAGTATGCGGTAAAAGATGAAGATCTTTATATCCTTGAAGTAAATCCACGGGCATCCAGAACCGTACCCTTTGTGTCAAAGGCTACAGGCGTGCCCCTTGCAAAAATTGCGACCAAGATCATGATGGGTAAGTCCCTTGCCGAACTTGGCTTGACAAAAGAGGTGAAGATTGACCACTGGGCAGTGAAAGAGGCGGTCTTTCCCTTTGATCGCTTTGATAATGTTGACACTCTGCTCGGGCCTGAGATGAAATCTACAGGCGAAGTCATGGGTATTGATGATGATCTAGGTCTTGCTCTGGCCAAAGGACAGCTTGCGGCCGGAACTTCTCTTCCTGTGTCAGGGACAGTTTTTATCAGTGTCCGGGATAGTGATAAAAAAACAATCCTTGATCTTGCCGGAAAACTTGTGGATATGGATTTTGATATTATTGCTACCCGTGGTACTGCAAAATTTCTTCAGGCAAATAATATTTCCTGTGAACAGGTGAACAAGATTTCTCAGGGCCGACCACACATCATGGATAAACTTCAGGATAACCAGGTGGCCTGGGTGGTGAATACTTCCATGGGGCGGCGTGCCACTGAAGATTCATATGCCATTCGCCGGGCAGCTCTTGAGCTGCATGTTCCCTACACCACCACAGCCACAGGTGCAGTTGCCGTTGTCATGGCGATGAAGGCTATGCGAGAGAAAGAA
The DNA here is from genome assembly GCA_029932055.1 of Desulfocapsa sp. GTDB lineage: Bacteria > Desulfobacterota > Desulfobulbia > Desulfobulbales > Desulfocapsaceae > Desulfocapsa. The sequence continues at coordinate 4,433 of JAOZQU010000114.1, read as the reverse complement.
ATTAGAGTGCAACCTGTACAGTATTTTACAAAAAACATAAAAAATTGACATAATTTACACTGTATACAGAAAAAAGCAGTCTTGACCTCGACAGAGGCGCTTAGTGCTCTTAGTATACATTACTGTTGGTAAAAAAAATCTGACGCGATAGCAGCGTCCCTTTGTTTAATCCGGAGTTGCGGAGGACTCTTTGAATACTTTTTATAAAAATCTTTCCATGTGGCTGGTGATTGGTCTCACTATGATCCTGCTCTTTAATCTTTTCAACAAGCCTCAGAAGCAAATGAGCTCACTAACCTATAGTCAGTTTGTGGCTGCTGTTGAAAGTCAGGATATTGCACAAGTCCAGATATCAGGCGATATTGTTTCAGGTACCATGCGGGATGGAAAAGCTTTTCGAGCTGTTTATCCGGTAAATGATGATGAGATGATTTCCATCCTCCGCAATAGTGGCGTGGATATTTCGGTTAAAGAAGTACAAAAGGATTCCTGGCTGATGACCATCTTTGTTTCATGGTTTCCCATGTTGCTTCTTATTGGTGTCTGGGTCTTTTTTATGCGTCAGATGCAGATGGGTGGAGGTAAGGGCGGCGCTCTTTCTTTTGGTAAAACTAAAGCTAAGCTTTTGGAAAAAGGGGAACATAAGGTTACCTTTGAAGATGTGGCTGGTATTGATGAGGCCAAAGAAGAGCTTGAAGAAATTATTGATTTCTTAAAAGATCCTCAGAAGTTTACCAAACTTGGTGCTCGTATCCCAAAAGGCGTATTGCTGGCCGGCTCACCCGGTACTGGAAAAACCCTCCTTGCCAAGGCTATTGCCGGTGAGGCGGATGTTCCTTTTTTCACTATTTCCGGCTCTGATTTTGTGGAGATGTTTGTGGGTGTCGGAGCGTCCCGGGTACGGGATCTTTTTGATCAGGGCAAGAAAAACGCACCCTGTATAATTTTTATCGATGAGATCGATGCCGTTGGCCGCCATCGTGGTGCGGGCCTTGGCGGTGGCCATGATGAGCGTGAGCAGACTCTTAATCAGCTACTGGTTGAGATGGATGGCTTTGAGGAAAATGAAGGCGTTATCATCGTTGCCGCAACAAACAGGCCTGATATTCTTGACCCTGCATTACTTCGTCCCGGTCGTTTTGACCGCCAGGTAATTGTTCCGGTTCCTGATGTCCTGGGGCGTCAGAAAATTCTGGAGATCTATGCCAAGAAGACCAAGATGAGAAGTGATGTGGATATGGAGATTGTTGCCCGTGGAACCCCTGGATTTTCAGGAGCGGATCTTGAAAATCTGGTGAACGAAGCAGCTCTCATGGCTGCTCGTACCGGTGCTAAAAAGATCGACAACGAGATGATCGACAAGGCCAAAGATAAGATCATGATGGGCGCTGAACGTCGTTCCATGATTATCACGGATAAGGAAAAAGAAATTACTGCATACCATGAGGCAGGTCATGCCGTGGTTGCACGGCTTCTTCCTGATACTGATCCCATCCATAAGGTGTCCATTATTCCTCGTGGCCGTGCACTTGGGGTGACCATGCAGTTGCCCACTGATGAACGCTACACCCATTCAAAAAAGTTTCTGGAGAATTCACTCTGTATCCTTTTTGGTGGTCGCGTTGCGGAAAAACTTATCTTTAATGAGATAACAACCGGTGCCGGAAACGATATTGAACGTGCCTCAGAGATGGCACGCAAAATGGTCTGTGAATGGGGGATGAGCGATGAGCTTGGCCCACTTTCCTATGGTAAGAAAGAGGAACAGATTTTTCTTGGCAGAGAGATTAGTCAGCATCGTGATTTCAGCGAAGATACGGCCCGTAAGATTGATGCTGAAGTTCACAAAATAATCGAGACGGCCAATGAAGGGGTTATTAAGCTGCTTACTGAGAATATGGATATCCTGAAACGTGTGGCTGAAGAGTTACTGGAACAGGAAACCATTGTTCTCGATGATATTGAAGATATCCTTGATGAGCTGCGGCCCGGTCAATATAAGCGTACGGAGAAAGAGCCTGCGCCTGTGAAAAAGACGAAGAAAACCGCTGCAAAAAAGAAAGCTGCCAGGGCGCCTGTTAAAGAGGACGCCGTTGACGATTCTCAGGAAACAGAAGACGAACAGGAGCCTGATGTTGTAGATGAAGCAGCAACAGAAGAAGTTGAAGAAGAAGTAGCGGAGGATACTGCAACGCCTGAAGAAAAACCCAAGGATTGAATATGACAGCACCTCAGATTATGGGCATTCTAAATGTAACGCCCGACTCATTTTCCGATGGTGGTCAATTTGATTCAGCGGCCTCTGCCTGTTCACAGGCAGAGGCCTTTGTTGTTTCAGGGGCTGACATCATTGATGTGGGGGGGGAATCAACACGCCCCTTTGCTGAACCTGTATCATTAAAGGAAGAACTGAGTCGTGTTCTTCCTGCCATCCGTGCCATTCGTTCCAGATATACTATTCCCATCTCCATTGATACCTCTAAAGCTGAAGTGGCTCGTCAGGCCCTTGAGGCCGGAGCTGATATAATAAATGATATATCAGCTCTTAGAAAGGATCCCGGGATGCTCGGATTGGTAAAGAAAACATCAGTGCCTGTGATCATCATGCATATGCAGGGCACACCAGGCGACATGCAGGTCAAGCCGCAATATGAAAATGTTGTCGCTGAAGTAAGTGACTTTTTTCGTGAGCGCCTGGCATGGCTTCAGGAAAACGGGGTTGATCTCAAGCGCATCACCCTTGATCCTGGCATTGGTTTTGGTAAGACACTTGCACATAATCTCTCGCTCCTCAAGCACATTGCAGAGTTTAAGCAACTTGCTTGTCCAGTGCTCCTCGGTCATTCTCGTAAACGATTCATTGAAGATATCACCGGTCTTGATGTGGCAAAGCGTGATCTGCCCACAGCCGTAATTTCCGCACTTGTGGCAGAGTCCGGAGTCGATATTCTCCGGGTGCATGATGTGGCTGCAACACGTCATGCATTACAGATGGCAATGGCTATTCATGATGCGAAGTGAATGGGACTGATTGTGGGAAGTTCTCCAGTGGGTAACCGGAATTAAAAATTAACAAATTATAATGAAGAAGCGTTCAATTGTAAGTTTCTTGAAGATCATTCTCCGATTGTTTGGTCTACTTTTGCTGATACTTGGTGCGGCAGAACTATGTTTACGAATTCAATATTCTTCCAATCCGGAAACTATTCTCTACTCAAAATCCTATGAAAGTGGAAAAGGTATTGCCAAGGGTCCAGATTATAATTTTCATTTAAACTCCAAAGGATATAAAGACACTGAGTTTCTAGAAAAAAAACAGGACAGTTACAGAATTTTAGCATTGGGTGACTCCTTCACATTTGGCAATGTTCCCTACTCAAAAAGCTATATTACTTTATTGGAAAGAAATCTTAACACGGCTACTCCCGAGCTGGAAATTGTCAACCTTGGTCTGCCGGGTATCGGTCTCAGGAAATACTTGGCTATTTTTGCTCGTGAAGGACTCGCGCTTCATCCTGATATGCTCTTGCTTTCCATATTTGTTGGAGATGACATACTCCAAAGTAAAGTTCGGAGATATTACAGTTTTTCCTACCTCCTTTCCTGGGTTAATACTTTCATTAAGGAAAGGCGACAATATCAAGGGAGACAGTATCATCCTGAAGGTGACTATTGTGACACCTGTCAGGTTCTAACAAATAAGAAATTAATTAACCTTGAGAAAGAAAGGCTTTTTCTTTACCAGAAAGGGAATAAATTTTTATTAAGAGACTTGGAATATACCAAATTTTATTTACATAAAATTATGGAAATTTGCGAACGATACAAGATTACCCCAATAGTCGTGATCCTCCCAACTGTTCTACAAATTAATCCTCTGCTACAGAACAGTGTCCTGTCAGCATCTCATAATGTTGGAATAACAGAAACAGAATGGCTGTGGGCGCAGCCAAACGATCTACTAAAAGACTATTTACGGGAAAACAATGTACAATGTATTGATTTGCTCCATCCTTTTATGAAGAATACAGACGGTGATTTATATCGCAAGGGAGACATTCACTGGAATATAGCTGGTCACGCACTTGCTGCGGAAGTTGTGACTGCTGCATTACAAAGTAACAAATGGGAATGAAAATTTTTGCTATACTGTTACTGATTGAAAAAATTCATGGCAGGCTATGCGATGCTGCGCAAATTGGAACCCGAAATTGTCAGAACTTGTCTGAATCAAGCCAAATTTTGGCGTATTATCCGCTATGCAACTGCATCAGAATACTATTGTAACCGCAACACTGGTTGTCCATGAGTTGTTTTTTGGCTGTTATAGATTGTCATCGTCCCGAAAGAGGACAATTATAGAAACCAATCTGTCCAATTAATTAGTCTCAGTTAAGGTTTAAACCCCCGCCTTTAGGCGGGTAGATTTATCA
>JAOZQU010000333.1 GCA_029932055.1 Desulfocapsa sp. | reverse complement strand
TGCCCTGGGCCACCTATTGTGATCCGGAACTGGCCTCCATTGGTATGAATGAAAAGGCGGTCAAAGCAGCAGGGCTTGAGTATCAGATTTGGACGGAGAACTTTGCAGACAATGACCGGGCCATTGCCGAAGGTGAAGAGCGCGGCAAAATTAAAATGATCCTCGATGGTTCTGAAAAACCATTGGGTGTTCAAATAGTCGGCCCCAGAGCCGGGGATCTTATTGGGGAATGGGTTGCCATTTTAAACGGCAAGGTGAAACTTTCTACTCTTGCCGGGGCCATTCATCCGTATCCAACTCTTACGGAAATTAATAAACGTGTTGCCGGTTCTTATTTATCCCCTAAGATATTTTCACCCACCATCAAAAAGGGACTCAAATTCTTTTTTAATTTAAAGGGGGCTGCCTGTGATCCCTCATCGGAGATTCGTTAATTTTGCGGATTGTACGTTAGCCTTTTCCTATGAAAAGGAAGGAGGACAACTATTATGAATAAGAACCTCATTAAAAAACTAGTAATGGTAGTGGCAGGAGGAGCCCTTGTGGCCATCTTTTTTGCCCTTGATCTCCAGCAATATCTTACCCTGGCCTATCTTAAAGAATCCCAGGCCCGTTTTGCGGATCTGTATCATGCAAACCCCGGGTTTGTGATTGGTGGGTATATGGCAATATATGTATTGGTTACTGCCCTTTCCCTTCCTGGAGCTGTCATCCTCACCTTGGCTGGTGGGGCTCTGTTCGGTCTCACCACAGGGCTGATTGTTGTCTCTTTTTCTTCCTCCATTGGTGCCACACTGGCCTGTTTTGTCTCTCGTTTTGTCCTGCGTGACTGGGTACAGAAAAAGTTTGGTGACAAGTTGACCACCATTAATGAAGGTGTTGCAAAAGAAGGCGCTTTTTACCTTTTTACTCTGCGTCTGATTCCGGTTTTCCCCTTTTTTGTTATCAATCTGGTTATGGGCCTGACCAAGATGTCACTCTTCACTTTTTACTGGGTCTCACAGCTGGGTATGTTGGCCGGCACTGCTGTATTTGTCAACGCCGGCAAGGAACTCGCCAAAATTGACTCGCTGTCAGGTATTCTTTCTCCAGGTCTGATTGGCTCTTTTGTTATCCTTGGCCTTTTTCCCTTAGTTGTCAAAAAACTGATAACCTTCATTAAAGAAAGAAAGAAATGAAACATTTTGCTCAAGTTGCTCTTATCATCAGTCTTTCATTTCTTATTACGATTCCGGCAGGTACGGTCATGGCAGGGAATGATGATAAAACATATGTTTACGGCGAACTTCTTCGGCAATACGTCAAGGATGGGCGAGTTGACTATGCCGGCTTTAAAGAAAAGGAAGTTCAGCTGGATACCTACCTGGACTATCTGGCCAAAACCAATCCTGCACAAATGGAAGAAAAAGACCGTTTTGCTTTCTATGTGAATGCATACAATGCCTACACCATAAAATTGATCCTGAAAAATTTTGACAATGGTCAGCCTCCAGGTTCAATTAAAGATATCGGCAGCTTTTTTTCTAAACCCTGGTCTATCAAATTTGTGAAAATTGGTGGAGAGATCTATACCCTGGATAATATTGAGCACGATATTCTACGACCTGTTTTTAAGGATGCAAGAGTCCATTTTGCTGTCAACTGCGCCTCCAAGAGCTGCCCTCCACTCATCTCGACTCCTTACTCCGGTACAATACTTGACTAGCAATTGGATGCCGGCACCGTTGCATTCATTAGCAATGAACAAGAAAATCGATTAGAAGGTACTATCCTTTATGTAAGCTCCATTTTCAAATGGTTTAAAGAAGATTTCCAAAACAATCCAATTGATTTCTTTGAGAAATATGCTCAAGGGGATTTGAAAAATGAACTTATCTCCCAAAAGGGTCGAATCAAGATAAAATATCTCAGTTACGACTGGTCACTCAATGGAAAAGAATTTGCACGAAATTTTTCTATTGACACAATGCTGGAAAGCAATCCAGTTAATTCAAACACATAACTTTTTACTAACAAAAAAACATGAGCGATAAAATTCAAATCCACAACTGCCATACCCATATTTTCACAAAAAAATGTGTACCCCAAAAATATTTTTTCATTCCACTCTTTCTTGTTTCATTACTGAAATATTCAAGGATCCAACATTTCGTAGCCAGGGTATTGAGAGTGACGGGGAACTTTTTTGGGATGTATCGTTTGGTCGGCTATGCAGATCGTCTCCCACACCTGGCTGCCTTTGCCAAAGTACTGAACAAAGAAAAACAGGAGGAAATTTTCCTGAAACACCTGGAGTTGTACTATCCAAACAATAGTCGATTTGTGGTGCTGCCAATGGATTTTTCACAGATGAATTACGGCCCATCGCCTCAGACGATACTGGAACAGCACACAGAGTTAGGCATTTTGCGTGATAAACTGAACAAAGATATCCCGGGTAAAATTATCCCTTTTACTCACTTTGATCCTCAGGCGCAGGAAGCTGTGAAGCTGACCAAAGAATGGATTATTACGCATCATTTCAAAGGGGTGAAAATATACCCACCCATGGGCTACCATCCATCTAACGAATCGACAGAAAACCACAGGCAGGTGAACGAACGGTTAACAAAATTATATGAATTTTGTGACCAGCATGAAAATGGTCTTCCTATAATGACTCACTGCTCAGGAGCTATTGTCCGGGCAAAGAAATTTGAAAGTTCTCAAGATAAACACATTGCAGCAGGCTATTGCGATCCAGACAATTACAAACCCATTCTTGAGAAATATAAAAATCTTCGGCTCTGCCTGGGACATTTTGGAGGCAACACAGCCTGGGAAACCTTTCTCCAAAATCCGAATAAAATAAAAGGGGAACCGGATATCACTCAACCGGAGCAACGGTTTCTTGAAAACAGTCTGGAGATGCTCCGATCCGGCAAATATAGAAATTTATTTGTTGATATCAGCTATGTTATTTTTGATCAATTTGAAATAAACAGCAAACTGCTCAAAGTGCTACTGGCAGATCCACTAGTACGTTCCCAGGTACTTTTTGGCACGGATTTTTACATGGTTGAGATGGAA
>JAOZQU010000332.1 GCA_029932055.1 Desulfocapsa sp. | reverse complement strand
AATATTGAAGTTGAAGGTTTTGGGACTCATTAATATCCTGTGAATGGAGTTAAAAATCATCACAGGAGATTATTAAAGGATGCTCAAAATGACAGAAATTGTAGATCTTAGAAAAATGTATTTTGAAGATGGAGATAATATCTCTCAGATTCACAAGAAAACCGGAATAGACCGGAAAACCATTCGTAAGTTTATCAACAAGAAAGATTGGAATGATCCGGTCCAGGTACAGATAGAAAGAGAGTCAAAGCTCGACAAATTCAAGCTAGAAATTAGCCAATGGCTTGAAGCAGACAAGGAAATGCGCAAGAAACAGCGCCATACTGCCAAGCGTGTCCATGACAGGCTTAAAGAAAAATACAAAGATGCGTTTGACTGCTCCTACAGAACAGTTGCCAAGTATGTAGCAAAGACAAAGAAATGCCTATACGAAAACAAAGAGAGCTTTCTGCCCCTTGAGCATAAGCCAGGCGAGGCTCAGATTGATTTCGGTAAGGCAGAGTTTGTGGAAAATGGAAAAAGCTACTACGGCTCTTACCTTAACGTATCGTTTCCATACAGCAATGCTGGTTTTCTACAATTGTTCAAAGGCGAGAATTTTGAATGCCTTGCAGATGGGCTTGTTAACATATTTAAGCATATCAATGGCGTCCCCCACCGCCAGTGGTACGACAACATGTCCACAGCAGTAAAGAAAATCCTGAAAGGAGGTAAAAGAGATCTTACAGATTCATTCATAAAACTGAAAGAACACTATTGTTTCAATGCTGTATTTTGCAACAGGAATGCTGGCAATGAAAAGGGTAATGTGGAAAATAAGGTTGGTTATCTCCGTCGGAATTTCCTTGTTCCCCGGCCTGAATTCAAGAGCTTGGTAGAGTACAATAAGGAATTACTTCAAAGGTGTGAATTGGACCTGGATCGTATCCATTACCGCAAAGAACGTTTAATCTCGGAATTGTTTAAAGAAGATCTGTTGCACTGCAATTTGATGCCACAGGTTGCCTTTGAAAGCCAGACATATGAATCTGTCTTGGTTGATTCATATGGGAAGTTTACCCTCGAGAAGGGCAAACACAGCTACTCAAGCATGCCCAAGTTTGCAGGAGAACGAATAACAATATGTAAAACCTCCAGTGAAGTACTCGTTCTCGATAAGGAGATGAACGTAGTCGTTACCCATGTACGCCTTTACGGCAAGGAACAACAAGAATCCATGGATTGGATTCCATATTTAAAACAATTATCCAGAAAACCAGCGGCATTAAAATATTCAGGAATTTATCAGCTATTACCAAATCAGGTAACAGATTGGCTTGATAAGAAAGATAACCCTGGAAGGGGCAAGGCACTGAAGCTACTCCATGATTTAACGACTAAATCGTCATTCCCAGTAGCCGTTGATGCTCTGCAAACTGCGCTTGATTATAATAGTTCTGACCCTGAAAGTATTATTGCAGTACATGCTAAACTAACAAGTAATATTCGTGAGTTACCGCCAGTCACATTGCCACCATCAGTGCCAGCGCTAGTTGCCATTGAGTCAGATATCATGCAATACGACAAAGTATTTTTAAATACTGGAGGTGACCATGTCAGCAATTGAAGAGATCGCATCATGTTGCAAGGCGTTGCGCTTAAGCGGTAACATTGCAGAGAACATAAAGAAAATAAAAGAGACAGATAAGGAGTTGTTTCTTCTAAGATTATTTCAGCTTGAGCTTGACCATAGGAAACATAATCGACGATTAAGAAATATCAAAAATGCCGGGTTTTATGCTTTAAAAGGATTTAGCAATTATGTGTTTGATGATGTCAAACTCCCCGATGCTCTCAGTGTCGATGATATTATTGCAGGTGAATTCATTCATAATAAACAGAATCTGATTATGTACGGAAATCCAGGAACAGGAAAAACCCATTTGGCTACGGCTATAGGTCACGCCGCCTGCAAAAAAGATCTGAAAGTTGGCTTCTTTCGGACTGCCGGCCTGGTCAACAAATTACTGGAAGCCAAACGGAAGAATGAATTTGACAAATTTCTGAGAAAGCTCGCCGGATTGGATTTGATAATCGCTGATGAATGGGGGTATGTACCGTTGGACAGAGAGGGGTCACAATTGCTTTTTCACGTGATCTCTGAATGTTACGAAAGGAAAAGTCTGATAATCACAACTAACCTGGAATTTAGCCGCTGGGTAAACATTTTTTACGACAAGGACATGACAACAGCTATGGTTGACAGATTAGTACATCATAGTCACTTGCTGATCTTTGACGGTGACAGCTGGCGTGTGAAAAACTCACTGATAAGCCATTGATATTTGCACATTCTATATATAATCAATGATTGGGCATAAATATTACACACAGCTGGAGCCTTTTTTTTCTTAACCGGCATTTACAACGTGTATCGCAAGCGTAATCAAAGTATTTCGTTCTCAGAAAAGTTGGTACGCTCTATTAGGTGAGAATAACTTATCCGTAGAGATCGTAACATAGTGGGAGAGCCCCTCAAGGACAATGTTCCCCTTGTTGGTAATGGTTGGAGTTTTATGGAGAATGTGCCTCAATAAACACCGTGGTGATGCAACGAAGGAACATTCTCCTTGACCGCCTCTCCCACTATGTTGAACCGATAGGCGATTTTTCAAAACGAAAATTTGTATTTTCGTTTGTGTTAATCAAAATAATATGTGCTTGATAAGTACTCTAGGCGACCAGACATTAAACGGCAAGTAAAGGTTAGGAGGTGTAAAGAGAAGACACAACGACAAAACCGGACAAGATAATTGTCGCGAACCGGACAAAGTAATTGAGATTTAACAACGCTCGGAACAGAGCTGTCAGTTTTACCTCATAATATCAGATTAGTTATAGCAAGATATGCGCAAATGATTGTGGCCAGGAGTGCGCAACGAAAAATATGGTGGCGTTGGAAAAGACTCTATATAACAGAAAAATCATAACAATAAATAGGAGGACGTCGTTGGCGGTCGTGGCCGATATTTTATACAGATTATATCGTTAGAAATTCCCCACCTTCAACTGAGGATTTTTGTTTGCAAA
>JAOZQU010000113.1:5406-11617 GCA_029932055.1 Desulfocapsa sp. | reverse complement strand
CGGCTATGTTGCAGACACCCCGGGCAGAATCGGAGATCTTGTCTGGAAGGACACTAACGCCGATGGTGTCTATCAGCCGGATGGACTGGATGGTACTGGTGGAACCGCAGATGATGAAACACCTTTTCCAGGTGTAAGTATTGATCTGTATCTTGATACGAACGGAAACGGGCACATTGACCCCAATGAGCCCAAGATCGCTTCAACCATGACCAATGCCTCAGGTAACTATCTGTTTGTAGGCCTGCCTGGCGGTCACTACAATGTTAAAGTGACAGATACCGCAGATATACTTGCCGGATTCTGGCACTCAAACGGCACAACGGGGAATGATAACAACAGCCAGGTTGATTACTACTCTGTCAACCTGCCTGGCGGAAATTCCAACCTCACTGCTGATTTTGGTTACTATGCACAACCCGGTAGTCTGGGTGATCGTGTATGGAGGGATGTTGATGTAAACGGTTTGTATAACAACACGAACGATACTGCTCTGGAAAACATCACCGTCTTCCTGGATATTGAATTTCCAAACGGTGCCACAACAACTATTCAAACTATTACGGACAGTAATGGTCTCTACCTGTTCCCAAATCTGTTGCTGGATGAAAATCACAACGGCATCGGTACCACCTATGGAAGTGGTGGTGATGAACCTTCACACATAGTTCGTGTAGACGAAACAGATCCGGATATTCCTGCTGAATTGATTAGTACCTATGCAGGCCGTGGAAGCAATACCGATACCACAACCGCAGGTGGTGCTGCAAATGATGAGGATAATTCAGACATGGGCAGTGATGATCCTGCCGGTGAACCCGGATATCCTCCCATGGGCAGTTCCGATATAACCAATGACTTTGGCTACTTCGAGCCTGGTTCCATTGGCAACACCATCTGGAACGATATAAACAATAACGGTTATTTTGACGCTGGAGAAGGACTGGTTGGTGTTGATGTTATATTGAATCCGCCTGCTGATGTTGATCTGGGTAGTGGACTTGGTAATCCAGTAACTATGCAAACTGCAGGAAATGGCTACTATCTGTTCTCGAACCTGCCTCCGGGCAGCTACACTGTAACGGTTGATGAAAATAGTCTGCCTGCTATTCTGCAGGGTCACAATACCATAGATCCTCAAGGTGCAAACGATTCCACAGCCGATGTCACTTTAGAGGTAATAGCAGGTAAAGTTTATGATAACCCGGATCAGGATTTTGCATACTTTGCCCCTGCATCACTGGGAAATAGAGTGTGGAATGATATTGATGGAGACGGTATTCAGGATGGTGGAGAACCCGGTGTCGATGATGTGACTGTAACTTTATTTGATGGTTCTGGTAGCCAGGTTGGTTTATCGATAACCACCAATGCCACTGGAGACTACCTCTTTGATGGACTGGTGACCGGGGATTATTATGTCGAGTTCGGCCTGCCTGCGGGCTTTATGTTCAGCCCGCGAGATCAGGGCGTTGATAACAGCGACAGTGATGCTGACCCCACAACAGGTCGTACCATAACCACCACCCTGGATCAGGGAGAAGATGATTTAACCTGGGATGCAGGTATGTATTTACCCGCCTCTCTGGGCAACCTGGTCTGGGATGATGTTAATGCAAACGGTATTCAGGATGGAGGAGAAACCGGTGTGTCCGGTGTTACCGTAACCCTGTTTGACAGTACAGATACACAGATTGCTGCAACACCTACAGATGGAAGCGGCAATTACAGCTTCACCGGACTTGGAGCCCGTGACTATTATGTGGTCTTCAGTAACCTGCCGGGAAACTATATATTCAGTCCGCAGAACCAGGGTGCTGATGATACCACAGACAGTGATTCCGATTCGACAACAGGACAAACAGCCAGTACAACACTCACTCCGGGAGAAGAAGATGTGACCTGGGATGCAGGAATATATACACCTGCATCTCTTGGCAACCTGGTATGGAATGATGTTAATGCAAACGGTATTCAGGATGGAGGAGAAGTTGGTATTGGCGGTGTTACCGTAACCCTGTTTGACAGCACGGATACACAGATTGCTTCAAAGTCCACAGACGGAAATGGTAATTACAGCTTCACCAACCTGGGGGCCCGTGATTACTATGTGGTATTCAGCAACCTGCCTGCAAATTTCATCTTTACTCTGCAAAATCAGGGTACTGATGACCTGGACAGTGATGCCGATCCCGCGTCGGGTCGGACTGCCAACACTCCCCTCACCCCTGGAATGAACGATCCTGATCTGGATGCAGGCCTATACGAACTCGCCTCACTGGGCGATCTGGTATGGCATGATGCTGATGGCAACGGTATTCAGGATGCAGGTGAAAGCGGCATACAAGATGTAACCGTGTCCCTGTATAGCAGTAGTGATACCTTGATCAGTACCACAAGCACTGATTCAAATGGCATCTACAGCTTTACCGGTTTGGATATAGGTAGCTATTACGTAGTATTCAGCGACCTGCCTGCAGACTATCTGTTCAGCCCTCGGAACCAGGGCGGAGATGATACTGTGGACAGTGATGTCGATACTTCGTCAGGCCGTTCCAACACGACAACACTAACCCCGGGAACAAACAATCTCACCATGGATGCAGGGGCATATCATCTCTTGACCCTCGGCAATACCATCTGGTTGGATGACAATATTGATGGCATCAAAGATCCTGCTGAGCAGGGTATTCCAAACGTAGCTGTTGAATTGTGGGATATTAATGCCTCAGCAACAGTTGCGACAACCATAACTGATATCAACGGCGAATACATTTTTACAGACCTTGCTCCGAATAACTATCTTGTACGCATCACACCACCGGAATGGATGGGTCTGCTGCCCTCACCGGTACAAAATGCGAACCCGGATAACGATATAGACAATGATTCCAATATAGAGGGTTTACTGAGCGCCAATGTGTACTTCAGCGGTGCCATTACCCTTGCGTCCGGAAGCGAGCCTATCAATGACGGCGATACTGATAACAACACCAACTTAAGCCTTGATTTTGGACTGGTTCTGCCCGCCAGCGTAGGGAACCGTATCTGGCTTGATGAGAACTCGGACGGCATCCAAGATGCAGGTGAACCTGGTGTTGCAAATGTTGTGGTGCAGTTAAAAAATAGTAACGGCATTGTTGTAGCCACCACCATTACAGACACTGATGGAGGATATTTATTCTCAGATCTGCCGCCGGGCGATTATTTTATTGAGGTTGACAGTAATAGCCTGCCCACCGGTATGAGCCAGACAGATATTTACCCTGATCCCGGTTCGGATTTCAGTAATCAGGATCAGTCCACAGGCTTTGGTTATCCGGTACATCTGACATCGGCTACTGCAAACAAGACAGCTGATTTTGGTTATAACTGGAGCCCGACCACTGATGTAACAGATGGTGCCAATCAGGGTGCTCTCGGCGATCGAATCTGGATTGACAGTGATGGTGATGGTGTTCAGGATGCTGGAGAAATTGGAGTATCCGGTGTTGAAGTCACCCTGCATAGTGCAGGACCTGACGGATTGTTCTGGACGGCTGATGATGTTTCCGTGGCAACAACCACAACAGACGAGACCGGTAACTACATCTTTGACAACCTGAACACAGGTACTTACGTGGTCGAGGTGACCAACAGCAATGCTGCCGGCCACGACATTCTGACCACAGGGGATTATATTCAAACCGGTGACCCGGATCATTTTGCGGCTGACAGCTCCACAGCCCCTGACGGAGCTGCCGGAGACCACAAATCAACTCAGCCGATAGTTATTGCCCCTGGTGATACCTTTATCAATGCTGATTTCGGCTACCAGCCTCAAGCTGCTGCAGCCGATCTCCATACCATTGGTAATACCGTATGGGTGGATGCTGATCGTGATGGACTGATTGATGCCGAAGAAAGATTCATTTCAGGTGTCAGCATCGGCTTGCAGAATGCAGCTGGTGAATTTATTGCCACCACAACTACGGATGCACAAGGCGAGTATCTTTTTGAAAACCTGCCTGATGGTATTTACACCGTTGTTGTGATTGATTCCGCCAATATTCTGGACGGTTTTAATCCAACATATGACCATGACAACGGCACTGCCAATCCGGATGAACAGAGCACACTCACTCTTAACGGTACAGACAATCCTGATCAGGACTTTGGCTACACGCCCAAAAGCCCGAATATCGGAACAGGAATGATCGGTGATACCATATTCCTTGATCGTGATGGCAGCGGGACACCCGATGCAGGAGAAGGTATTGAAGGAGTCCTTGTCATATTACGCGATTCAGTCAGCAATGCTATAATTGCCGTTGTGTCTACCGATCAAAACGGTGTGTACTTATTCGGTGGTTTGCCTGCAGGTAGTTATAATGTTGAAGTTGACACAGGCACCTTACCACCGGGTGTCAGCAATTCGGTGGATCCCAATGGTGGCAATGACTCAATATCCTCAGTCACTCTAACTGCTGATCAAATCAATCTTGCCCAGGATTTCGGTTATGTTGCCGACACCCCCGGCAGCATCGGAGATCTTGTCTGGAAAGACACCAACGCCGATGGTAAATACCAGCCGGACGGACTGGATGGTACTGCAGGAACCGCAGATGATGAGACACCTTTTGCAGGTGTAAGTATTGATCTGTATCTTGATACTAACGGAAACGGACAAATTGATTTGGATGAGCCAAAGTTCGGTTCAACCATGACTGGTGCCTCCGGCAACTACCTGTTTGAAGGCCTGCCCGGCGGTGACTACAATGTCAAAGTAACGGATACTGCAGACATACTTGCCGGATTCTGGCACTCGAACGGCACGCCAGGTGCCGATGACAACAGCCAGGTTGATTACTACTCTGTCAACCTGCCTGTGGGAGGCTCCAACCTCACTGCTGATTTTGGCTACTATGCACAACCCGGTAGCCTGGGTGATCGTGTATGGAAGGATGTTGATGGAAACGGTTTGTATAATGCGGGCGATACTGCTCTTGAAAATATCACCGTCTTTCTCGATATTGAATTTCCAAACGGTGCCACAACAACTATTCAAACTATTACGGATAGTAATGGACTCTACCTGTTTCCTAATCTGCTGCTGGATGAAAATTATAACGGCATTGGTACCTACGGAACCGGTGGTAACGAACCTTTACATACAGTTCGTATAGACGAAACAGACCCGGATATTCCTGCTGAATTGATTAATACCTATTTAAGCCGTGGAAGCAACACTGATACAACAACCGTAGGTGGTGCTGAAAATGATGCGGACAATCTGGATCCGGGCAGTGATAACCCTGCCGGAGAACCCGGATATCCGCCCATGGGCAGCGCAGACATCACCAATGATTTTGGCTACTTTGAGCCTGGCTCCATTGGCAACACCATCTGGAACGATATGAATAACGATGGTCTTGTTGACAGTGGTGAAGGTTTGTCCGGTGTTACGGTTATTCTGACACCTCCAGCAGATGTGGATCTTGGAAGTGGTCTCGGCATTGCGGTCACATTAGTGACAGATGCAAGTGGAAACTACTTGTTCGAAAATCTACCTCCAGGTCAATACACGGTAACTGTTGACGAAAACACTCTACCGCTGGCTCTGCAGGGTGCCAATAGTGTTGATCCTGATGGTGCTAATGATTCCACTTCAAGCCTTAGCCTTGGTGTGGCTGAAAACAACCTCAATCAGAATTTTGCATACTTTGTTCCAAGTGCCATTGGTAATTATGTCTGGGATGATAGCAATGGAAATGGCCTTCAGGACGGTGGTGAATCCGGCCACCAGGGTATTCGCGTCCATCTCCTTGATGGAAGCGGAAGTCCTGTGGATGATCCGCTGCATCCGGGTACTCCTTATATCATCTCCACGGGAGCAGCCGGCGAATACCTGTTTGAGAACCTTCTTCCAGCCACCTATCAGGTGCAGTTTATTCTGCCTGCCGGCACATTAACAAGTAGTCAGGATCAGGGTAGTGATGATGCCATTGATTCCGATCCTGACACAAATGGACTGGTAACGGGAATTGTACTTACTGCCAGTGAAAGTAATCTGACCATTGACGCAGGCCTTATCGGGCCGGCTGTCAATATCGAAAAATCAACCAACACTGTGGATGCAGATCTTCCACCGGGCGTCTCTCTTGACGTGGGTGATCCAATTACCTGGACATATCTTGTCACAAACACTGGTAATGTAACTCTCACCCAGGTT
>JAOZQU010000113.1:0-5396 GCA_029932055.1 Desulfocapsa sp. | reverse complement strand
TCCCAGGTGCATGTCACTGACGACAAAATTGGAATCATCAGCTGCCCACAGGATACGCTTGCTGTTGGTGCATCCATGACTTGTACGGCTGACGGTACGGCAATTGCCAGCCAATATGCCAATACAGGATCAGTAATCGGATCGCCTCCAACAGGACCGGCTGTCATCGATTCTGATCTCAGCCATTACCTTGCCACAACATCCGGACCAGCTGTGGATATTGAAAAATCAACCAATGGTCAAGATGCTGATACAGGTACAGGACCGGTTATCAGTATTGCTAACCCAGTTAACTGGGTCTATCTGATAAGCAACACCGGAAATGTGGCCTTAACAAATATCTTAGTAACAGACAATATGGGTGTTACTGTCAGTTGTCCACAGGATACTCTGGCCATTAATGAGTCTATCATCTGTACAGCATCCGGGGTTGCAGTTGCAGGACAGTATGAAAACATTGGAGCTGTTGAGGGAATACCAGCAGGTGGTGGTACTGCTGTATCAGATACTGATTACAGCCATTATTATGGTTCTGATGCCATTGATATTGCAGATGTGAATATTGAAAAAGCAACTAATGGAGTGGACGCAGACACTGCACCCGGCCCATATGCTGAAATCGGCCATACGGTTAACTGGACTTATGTGGTCACCAATACTGGTACCGTTGATCTCTCACAGGTGACTGTAAGTGATGACCGGATTGCAGGCACAGATATTCACTGTCCCAATGACGGAAACACAGATAATCGTATCACCCTGTTACACGCTGGTGCCTCAGCAAACTGTATTGCCAGCGGTATTGCAACTGCGGGATCGTATGAGAATACGGGCTCCGTTGTCGGAACACCTCCCTTTGGTTCCGATGTAACAGATACTGATCTTAGCCATTATTTCGGCTCTGTCGGTTCGATTGATATCGAAAAAGCAACCAACGGTAAAGATGCCGACACTGAACCCGGGCCTTCAATCACATTGAAAAGAAATGTAACCTGGACATATGTGGTAAGCAACACAGGCCCCTTCCCACTGACAGATGTGATAGTTACAGACGATCAGGGTGTATCGGTCAGCTGCCCGAAAGACACCCTGGCGATCAGCGAACAGATGACTTGCTCAGGCAACGGTATCGCTGCGCTAGGTCAGTATGCGAATATTGGCTCAGTTACTGCCAGTACACCAGCTCAAGAGCAGGTTCAGGATAGCGATCCCAGTCATTATCTTGGGGAATACTTTCCATGGGTTCTCTTTACTCCGGCATTTATTCCAACATGCCCGGCAGTACCGGATTACTGTTATCTGGTAGCCGATGGTGACAATGTAACATCACGCAACTCACCATTATTCAAATACACATTTGCCACGGACTCTCTGGAAATGCTGAATCGTCTCGGAGCTGATGATGTTGAAACCATAACCCTTTCCCTGGACGGTAAAACAATATACGCTGCGAATAATGGGGTGTTTGGTATCATTAATCCAACCCCAGGCATTGCAAACTCATTTACACCCATCGAACCGGCAGGAGTTGGCCTGGCAGGAGGAGCACTGGGATTTATAGAAATTTCCGATATAGATGGAATGTCATTTGATCCGATAACAGGAATTCTTTATGCCAGTGTGCGCCATGGCGACGGCCAGGCTGGGGAGTTGGATCTGTTGATCCAGATTAATCCCCAAAATGGTGAAATTATTGATGACGCATTTGGTATGGGAATTGACTATGTCATCATTGACACTGCAGCGGAAAATGCCAGTGATGTCGACGACATTGCGATAGATTCCGATGGAACTCTTTTGGGAATTGCTGGAAATTCCGGTGGTGGTGGCGGTGACCAGCTGATCAAAATCAACAAGCAGACAGGTGCAGTAGGCAGCCACGGCCCCCTCAATCACTATGGTGCTCCAATTCAGGATATGGAGGGTTTGACGCTGTATAACACCAAGGTGCTCTATGGAACAACAGGATATGAGTTCACATCTGAAGGCACGGACAACATCCTGTACAAAATCAACAAGGCATCAGGAGAAACTGTTCCTATTACTCGCCTGGACAAAGACTTTAATGGCTATGTTCCTGGTGACTTTGAGGCAATCACCTGTTTTCCAATCTGTAAATAGAAAATCCTCCCGCAGAGTGGGAGGCATAGGCGGCAGGCTAAGCGTGAGTCGTTAGTCGTTAACAATTGATTATTGATTATTTATGTTGTTATTTCAGGAGATTGTCAAAAGAATATTTTTATTAATAATCAATAATCAATTGACAACGGTTAATTATTAATATTTTGAAATAGCACATTTTGTGTCATCACCTCAACTGGTTAAAAGTTGTTGGCAGACAAGGGAAATCTCTTAGCCTCACGGCCATGCCCTTGAAGGGGGCGAGAATAAGAACACCATTTAATTATTCATCAAATATGTGGAGTTCAGCACCAGAACTATTCTCTGGATTCCCGCTAAAAACATGCGGGAATGACGGAACAAGCGAAAATTATGGTAGAGACTGCTACCTCGTCATGCCCGAATGTAGTTATCGGGCATCCAGTAAATCACCACCAATTCCTGAGTATTTCACCCAAAAATGGTTGAACCACTTAACGCAAGTACTTATAAACATTACCCTGGTTACATCGATCTGCGATGGTGTAACCAAACCATCAGCGCTTTTCTCCATAATTCGCAGCGCAGAGCGCTTCCAGATGCGTTACACCGCAAAGCGGTATAACGAGTAACACTCAGCAAGGTACTACTCTTGTAGTCACTTGCGTTAAATGGATAGCCCCTAATAAAAAAAACAACTCTCACTGGCAATCCATTGCCCGGGGAAAATCTTTAAAACCACCCAGGAACTGCTTGTGTCGTATTAACATAACAGTTACTATCATTCCTCGTCTGATTTTCTCCAGCCTCCCCGGAGAGTGTAAGAGTATTTGCATAATTCTATCTCAAGCATCAGGAAAAACGGAGAAAATCCTTCCAGACAACACCAACGTATAATCCTGGAGTTTTAATTGCACTTTGAAATATCTCCAAGACAGATATTTATCAAATTATCCGTCATAATTCTCATCCTGCTATCTGCTAATATCAGCGGAATACTATTCAGGTTATACCTTGGCCACAACAATATAACCCAATGGCTTTACCCACTATTCGACTTTAATACTGAAAAAAACATCCCGACACTTTATTCATCATTTACTCTATTATGTTCCTGCATACTGCTTGTATGTATTGCTTCAATCCACAAAAGGCTGGGGCACCCCTATTTTTACTGGTCAGGACTAGCAATTATTTTCTTATTCTTGTCCATTGATGAAATTGCATCGATTCATGAGATGCTTATTGCCCCTGTCACAAAACTGTTACACGTGTCTGGATTTCTCTATTATGCATGGGTTATTCCTTATGGATCGGCTTTGATACTCTTTGTTCTTTTCTATTTGAAATTTTTACTTAACCTGCCAAGGAAAATCATGTATTTATTTCTTGTTTCAGGTACGACTTTTATTACCGGTTCCATGGGTTTTGAATTGCTTGGCGGTCGTCAACACTATTTATATGGAGATAACAATATCAAGTATTCATTTTTATACACATATGAGGAATCTTTTGAAATGCTTGGTATAGCAATTTTTATTTATACTCTCCTCTTGTACATAAGCAGCCAATTCAAACCGCTTACAATATCTATTAATGAATCCATAAAAAAAAATTGAGACTTGTTATATATCCGAACAAAAATCTATGTTCTGTAAGAATATCTTGAAAGAGTAAATCGAAAGAAATGCGAAGAGTTGTTACACTTATTGAAATCCTTATTCTGCTAATTCTTTCCTGGCTTATTTTCCCCAAACTCATGTTGGGCATGGAACTTACTCATATCCTGCCCGGCATCTCGATGACCACCAATCTGTCATTGAAACATCTGGCATACCTTTCCGTACTGGTTCTTGTCTATTGTGCACTATTCATTCACACTGGTTCCGGATTACTAGTTGCCTCACTATCCCGTCTGTCTCCATTTGTTAAAGCTCTGGCACTTTTCACATTAACCTTTGGAGTGTATCTGCATGCCACGCCAAGTCATACTGGTGATAATGTTCCCACAAAACTACTTCCGATTTCAATAATTGAAGAAGGAAACCTTGATCTTGATGAATTTCGTTACGCAATTTATCGTGGACATTATTACTGCATGATTCAACAAAATGATCATTTTTATTCAACCTACCCGGTCTATCCCGGCATAACGGTAGCTCCTTTTTATGCAGCCGTGAAATTGATATCGCCGGAGATGTTTAATCTATGGAAACAGGAATACTCCCAAAGAAACGGTGATCTCTCAAATGGCTTTGTACAATTGATGCATCACTACTCTGCCGCGACGATCTCCGCCCTTGCTGTTGTTTTGTTCTGGCTCATAGCCCAACGCATAGGTGTACCAGCTATGATCAGCCTCCCCACGACAATACTATTTGCCTTTGGAACACCAATGATGAGTTCCATGGCTGCAGCCTTGTGGACCCACAGTGTTTCAATTTTCTTCATGCTTCTGGCCATTTTTTTCAGTGCAAGCTGTGACAAAAACAAACAGACTAATCTTGGTCTTTTGCTCGGTGGACTTTGTGCTGCATGGGCTATTGCATGTCGTCCCACTGGGCTTGTGGCCGCAACATTTCTGACTTTGTATATTCTTTTACAATATCGAAAACGTACTGTTTTTTTCCTTTTATCATTTTCACTTTTACTGGCTGCAGTTACCTTTCTTAACCTGCATCTGTATGGAAGAATTTTCGGGGCTTACCAGGGTCAAACCAGCCTGTTCACAATTCCCACTGTTCAACGAATGTATTTTTTGTTAATGAGCCCAAGCCGTGGTCTTTTACCGTTTGTTCCCTGTCTCATTCTTCTTATTTTTTATATCCCAAAAATTTTTCAAAAACGAATTGATCTACTAACATTATCAATACTGGCAGCTGCTGGTGAGTTCGGTATCTATTCCTGTTGGAATGTCTGGTGGGGAGGGAATTGTTTCGGCCCACGATTGCTGGCTGATTGTATTATGTGGTGCCTTCTTGGAATATTAGCAGCCAATGTTCACTTTAAAACTCCTCAACGTATGATGACAAAAATGGGATGGCTTGGAGGAATATTATTGGTAGTTTACTCTGTTTGTCTGCATACTACGGGTGCTGTCTACGGCGACAAAAACTGGGATAGAGATTATTTTAAGGGACGTTCAGAGACACTGATGCATTGGAAAAATTCTTCGATAATGTGGACACTTACAAATATTCGTAATAATCCAGACAACAAATGGTAAAAAAAGTGGTAACTATTCAGCGTGTTGTGGTTAAGGCATATTATTTCAAAAAGCACGTCATTCCCGATAA
>JAOZQU010000331.1 GCA_029932055.1 Desulfocapsa sp. | reverse complement strand
GCACATACCTGACCAATAATCCATGCTGTCTCCCAGCGACGTGCCTCATCAACATCATATAAAAGCCGCTGCAATAGACGCAAAGTCTTTCTGTTGTCAAAGCAAAGCATAACAAGAGTATCAATATCTTTCTTGTCTCTTGCATCTTTAACCACTTTTTTGGTAGCCTTGACTTTCACTCTTTTGGGGTCTAGCTGAGGTTCCTGAGGCTGTACTGCTGCTCTTTCCTCAGATGCAAGTACCGGTTCCGTGCTCTCCAGGGCCAAAGCCTCTTTCTTCTCTTTTACACGCTTGGCAATCGCTGCAATCTCAGTATGCAAACGCACAAAATAAAGAACGCCGCGCACAGGACGTCCATCAATGTTTCCTGTATTCACGACCTGATGGGTAATTTCATCGTACTCTTCAACTCTACCTGTCAGATAATCGTCTTCCGGCATCAGATCCCAGGCAAAATCCCAGTTATCATTACAGGCAAAGACCAGAGTCTCCACCATTGCCGATCCTATATTATGCCCGGTAGGGTCACAGGTGTACACAGCGCCACACTGACAACGCCCCACCTGAAACTCCTGCATTTTCCGCTCAATGGCATCAGTTGCCCGCCCCACTTTCTGACCACAAAATGGACACCAGGGGGCTGTGGTTATTTTTTGCTTTTTCATAAACCTATGCTAATTTCTCTTCCAGACCTTCAACAAATTTAGGGTCAACAGAGTAGCCCAATTCCCTGGCTTTTTCCACGTGATTTTTTGCGGTGGCATAGTCACCACTGAAAAAAAGTGCAACAGCCAGATTATTCTGGGCAAGAGCAGAGTCAGGCTCAAGCTCAACGGCTTTGCCGGCTGCCTTTAACGCACGATCATCTTCACCTTTCATGGTGAGAACAGAGGTGAGATTCATCCACACTGTTGCAAGTTTGGAATCATATTGAATAGCCTTTTCATAAGAAGCAATGGATTTATCCAACTCATTACGCTGCTGCCAGATGAGTCCAAGATTGGCGTGCGCTTGAGCAGAAAGATCCGGCTGAACATGAATCGCCCTTTCATTCAGCTCCTGAGCCTTATCCAAGTTCCCCTGGCCAAAATAAATCGCGCCAAGATTGATCATAGGCTGATTTGCCTGATCATCAATTTCCAGACATTTTTCAAGACACTCAATGGCCTCATCAATTCTTCCAGCCTTCATAAAAACAAGCCCAAGATGATGCAAGGTGACGATATTGTCCGGTGTCTGTTTACACTTTTTCTCTAACTCTGCGATGACTATTGACAGATCTTCCGTCAAATTTTCCATATTTTGTTCTTCCGACATGATTCCTCTCTATATATAATATATTTTAAAGTATTAAATTTTAAGCTAAAACACACACAGTTTCAGGATGGAAACATACCACTTCTGCATTCATTACAATGCCGGAGCGACTACACTATAGACACCATCCACTGACATGCAAGAAGAAAATCCCTGTAAACGTTCACAATGAAATATAACTATCTGTTAAAACGTTCCTCACAGGAAAGGGTTATCTCTTGCTGTTGCGTAATCAAAATTTCTTTTGCCTGGGCTACATCTTTAGCAATTTGTGCTGACAACTCGGCAATTCCGGAAAATTTTTGCTCGCTACGTAAAAATCTCAACAAATTGACCTTGATCGGCTTCCCATAAATGTCCTGATCAAAATCAAAAATATGGGTTTCAGCTACTAAACGGTTTTCACCAAAAGTGGGATTGACTCCAATATTGAGAACACCACCATAACATTTGCCGTCACAAATAACCTGACAAACATAAACACCCATTTTGGGAATAAGGTCTTCTTTATCCATATGCAGGTTTGCAGTAGGAAAACCGATTTCTTTGCCGCCACGCTGCTGACCGAGCTGCACTTCCCCCCGGATCTGATAATATCTGCCAAGCAATGTTCTGGCATCAGCCATTCTGCCATCAGCCACCAGTTCCCGAACCTTTGTGGAGCTGACCAGCATATCGCCTTCAAAGTGTGCCTCAACTACTGTCACTGCAAACCCCTTTTCTTTTCCCTGCATTTTCAAAAAGTCTATATTGCCGGCCCTTCCTTTACCAAAAGCGTAATCATACCCAACAACCAGTTCTTTAACGCCAATTGTCTTCAGTAAAACATCATCAACAAAATGATCAGCGCGAATCCCTGCAATTTTCATTGAGAATGGTATAATAACAAGTATATCCAGTCCTGCATGTTCAATAAGTTCTGTCTTCTGGTCACAGGTGGAAATCAATTTTATCCCTTCTGGCCGCAATATCTGGAGAGGATGGGGATCAAATGTCACCGCGACACTGGTTCCCTGACAGCGGTAGGCGCGCTGAACAACTTCCCCGAACAAAAGCTGATGCCCCAGATGCACTCCGTCAAAATTACCGATGGTCACACACGCATTGGAAAAAGGCTCTGTAATCTCGCTCAGATCTCTAATTATTTTCATTTTTGTATATTTTAGTACCTTATAAATTCTTTTCGTGTTTTTTTGAAAAGAATTTGGTGAAGGTACCTATACCCCCTTATGGGGTGTTAGCGCCTTACTCCCTCATTCCTGTCACAAAAAACAGGTACGCGCAGACTCCGAAAAAACGGAAAGTGCTTTTAAAGTTAATAAGTTGAACATACCACCAAAACACTTATCAGGCTCTGCGTGGTTATTTATTACAATTCGTTCATTTTTTTTGCTACTGCCCGTTAAGATAAGTCTTGACAAATTCCATCAGGACAAGCATATTTACCAGCGTTGTGCCGAAGTGGCGGAATTGGTAGACGCGCTAGGTTCAGGGTCTAGTGCCCGTATGGGTGTAGGAGTTCGACTCTCCTCTTCGGCACCACTTATTTTTCAAGGCTTTAGCCCAGTAATACTGGGTTAAAGCCTTTTTTTGTGTCTTCATTACTCCCATTTCATCTTCTCTTCCCTTGCTATCTCTTGCTGTTTTATGCTATCTTTTCACATGTGATTGGAACAAAAATGGAACAAAAAAAGGCAGCATATGGCTCGAATTTTAAAACGTAAAAATAAAAAGGGATGGAGCTATACCATAACCATCCGAATAAAAGGCTACCCATCTATTAGCCGGA
>JAOZQU010000112.1 GCA_029932055.1 Desulfocapsa sp. | reverse complement strand
ATGATGATGTGTACTGGTGTACTGCTGATATCGGCTGGATTACCGGACATTCCTATATCCTCTACGGACCTCTTGGACTCGGTGCCACTTCTATAATGTTTGAAGGCGTTCCCACCTATCCCGGACCGGATCGTTTCTGGAAGATCGTTGAGAAATTCCAGGTTAATACCTTCTACACCGCACCCACTGTTATTCGTGCTCTTATGCGTGATGGCGACGGGCCGACCAAACGTTACGATCTCTCCAGTCTTCGTATCCTTGGGTCTGTTGGCGAGCCAATCAATCCTGAGGCCTGGATGTGGTACCATGTAAATATTGGTAAAGAGAAGCTGCCCATTGTTGATACCTGGTGGCAGACTGAGACCGGTGGAATCATGATTTCACCACTGCCTTATGCCACACCTACGAAGCCGGGTTCTGCAAGCTATCCGCTTCCCGGTATTGATGCCGCTATTTTTAATGAAGAGGGCGAGGAAGCCGGCCCTAATGAGGGTGGGCATCTTGTTATTCGTAAACCATGGCCTGGAATGCTTCGTGGGGTGTTTGGTGATCCTGCACGTTACAAGAAAGCGTATTTCAGCCGCTACAAAGATACCTACGATCCAGAAGACGGAGCACGCAAAGATGATGACGGGTATTTCTGGATCATGGGGCGTCTTGATGATGTTGTTAATGTTTCAGGCCATCGTCTGGGAACTGCAGAGATCGAGTCTGCCCTTGTGTCTCATCCACAGATTGCGGAAGCTGCAGTTGTTGGTATGCCGCATGAGATTAAGGGACAGGCCATTTACGCCTTTGTTACACCAAACACTGGTGTTGAACATAGCCCTGAGCTGCTTACAGAGCTGAGAATTCATGTTCGCAAAGAGATTGGACCCATTGCAACACCGGATGCCATCCAGTATGCGCCTGGCCTGCCAAAAACCAGAAGTGGAAAGATCATGCGCCGTGTGCTGAGAAAGATTGCAGCCAATGATTTTAAAGATTTTGGTGATACCTCAACCCTTGCTGATCCTTCAGTTGTCGATGATCTGATTAATGGCAAGAAATCACTGGACAGCAAATAAGCATTTGTTTGCTTTTCCGACTACTGCAGTTCGAAAGAAATAGTTTTTGTTTTTCATAGGACTGTAATGTCACGTGAAAAGCGGGGTTTTCTCTTTTGAAGAGAATCCCGCTTTTTTTGTTGATTACTATTTATCCACGGAATGATACATGTCACAGAATGCTGATGTCCACGTCGTAGCACCTGAAATGGCGGTGAGCTTTTTAAAGGGAATCATGCCGTTCGATTCTCTGGATGATGCAACCCTGAATGATCTTGCCCGTCATTGCCGTGTTGACTTTTATCCCAAAGGAACCCGCCTTCTCACAACTGGTGAAACGGAGATAACGCATCTCTATCTGATTCAGCGTGGTGGGGTAAAGGCCTTTATCAAAGATGAGCAGGGAGAGGTGACCCTCAAGGATTTTCGTGGAGTGGGTGCGTATATCGGGGCTCTTGGGATCATTCGTGGAACCCCTGCAAACCTGAATATTGAGACAGTGGAAGACACCTTCTGTTTTCTGCTGCCCCGGGAGATTTTCTTAAAACTTGTGGCGCAGGAGCCGACATTTGCCCACTATTATCTGAAGAGTTTTTCTGAAAAAATTGTCACCACTGCCTACAATGAACTGCGTCACCACAAGGTGTCGAAGCGTAGCGGTGATGATTTGTATCTTTTCTCTGTGCGTGTTGGTGACCTGGTAAAGAGCCTGCGTAAGGTCTCAAGTGCAAGCTCAATACAGCAGGCAGCTGCCAGTATGGCTGAATTTCGAGTGGGCAGCCTTCTTGTTTATGATCCAATGAACGAAGAGGATATCGTGGGCATTATCACTGACCGTGATCTTCGTGGGAAGGTGGTGGCAGCAGGACTGGATTACAATCTTCCTGTGAAAGAGATTATGACATCGCCTGTGCAGAGTGTACTTTCCCAGTCTCTCTGCTTTGATGTCCTGTTGAAAATGATGGGCACTTCTATTCATCATCTGGCAGTCGAACGTGGAGGCCGCGTCATTGGCGTGGTTACCTCCCATGATATCATGCTGCTTCAGGGCCATTCGCCCTATTATCTTTTCAAAGAGATACGGGGCCAGCAGGAGTTCAGTGGATTGTACGTTCTGGCTCAGAAGATTCCCGAGGTGATTCGCAGCCTGATCAAGGAGGGGGCAAAGGCCGGCAATATTACCCAGATGATCGCAATTTTGAACGATCATATCCTGGAACGAATGCTCACTCTTCTTGAAGAGGAGTTGGGACCACCTCCGGTTCCTTATTGCTGGCTGCTAATGGGCAGTGAAGGCCGCCGGGAGCAGACTTTTAAGACAGATCAGGATAATGCCATACTGTATGCTGATCCTGTAAACGCTGAGGAGAAGAGTGCTGCTGAAAGCTACTTTAAAAAATTTGCAGCAAAAGCCATAGATCACCTGGTTAATTGTGGATATCCGCTCTGTCCCGGTGAAATCATGGCCATCAACCCGAAATGGTGTCAACCCCTTTCAGTTTGGAAAGGATATTTCAGCCATTGGATAGATGCGCCGGATCCTGCCGAGCTTTTGCATGCAACAATCTTTTTTGATTTTCGCTCCGGTTTTGGTGACTCCAATCTGGCGCGGGAGTTGCGTCGCCATCTCAATAAAAAGGCAAGAGCCAAAGATATTTTTCTATTTCACCTGGCTCGTCAGTGCATGTCCACCCGTGTCCCACTTTCATTTTTTAAGAATTTTATTGTTAACAGGGATGGCGAACACAAGAACCAGTTGAATATTAAACATCAGGGCCTGACACCCTTTGTAAATTTTGCACGCGTTCTGGCCTTGAAACATGGGATCAGTGAAACCAATACTCTTGCCCGATTGAAGGCGCTCTTTGCTGGTGATTTTCTCGATCAGGAACTATGGGCTGCTGCCAATGACGCCTATGAGTTGCAGATGCAACAGCGTCTTATCCATCAGCTGGCGCAGATCGAAGAAGGGGTGTTACCTGATAACCATATCAATCCGGAGCAGCTTTCCGACTTGGAAAGAAGGATGCTGAAAGAGGCCTTTGCAGTCATTGAACGGCTTTATTCAGTACTTGATAAAATGTATCCGGTTGCCTGATTATGATTGATTTACTGCATCCCGGCAGCTGGTTTGTAAAGTCGGATCCTTTACTCCTGGCCAATAAAAAGTTTTTCACAGGTTTTGATCAGGGGCAACCTCTTAGCGAATACACCTTTGTGGTGTGTGACACGGAACTTACCGGGTTGAATAAAAAGAAGGATGAGTTGGTCTCCATTGGTGCAGTGATGATACGGAATCTGCAGATTGACCTCTCATCAATGTTTCATTGTTTTATTCGTCCTGAAAATATTGATCCTACCCAGGCCACGCTGGTGCATCGTATCACCCCGGAACAGCTTGAGTCAGCAGAGCCCATAGAGGATGTTCTGCCGAGGTTTGTGGAGTATATCCAGGGCAGTCTGCTTGTCGGGCACCATCTGCCGCTTGATATGCACTTTTTGAATAAGGCAACTACTAAGGTAATGGGCGGTACACTTTCCAATCCTGGAGTGGATACCATGCGTATGGCCCAGGGCTATAAGAGAGTGCTTCTCGGGCATTACCATGAGCACAACCCAAGGGAGATCAGCTACAACCTTGATGATCTGGGCCGGGAGTACAACCTGCCCCGGTTTAAACCCCACGACGCTTTGGAAGATGCGCTGCAGACCGCCTATCTTTTTCTCTATTTAATTAAAAAGTTTCGTAAAGGTGGTCTTGTTACACTGAAAGATATCTTTCAGTCAGGTAGGGTGGGAAGTTTTCGATATTAAAGGGCAATATTTTACGAATAATTATGATTGCCGTTTTTATATGGGATCGGTTCTGGCAAAGGCCTAAGGCCCTCGCTGGTCGAGCATTGACACTAATTAGGCTGCCATGGTATACAGGGTGGCTTTAGGAGAAGAAGTATTTTTAATTTTTATATGGAGGAGAAGAAATTATGAGTGACGCTCAGAAGTATTGGCAGGCGAATATCCGGTTAGTTATCGGATGTCTAGTCGTCTGGTTTGCAGTTTCATTTGGTGCTGGCATTTTATTTGTCCACCAGCTGAACAGCATTACTATTTTAGGTGGTTATCCACTTGGTTTTTGGTTTGCCCAGCAAGGTTCTATTTATACCTTTGTGGTTCTGATCTTTTTTTACGCCTGGCGTATGAATCAGCTCGATAAAAAATTCAACGTCAGTGAAGACTAAGGAGAGATAACAGAATGACTAATCTACAAATGTGGACCTATGCTGTTGTAGGAGCAACTTTTGCTCTTTACATTTTTATTGCCATTAAGGCCCGTGCCTCCACGACCGGTGAGTTCTATGTTGCCGGTAAAGGTGTGCATCCTGTTCTTAATGGTATGGCCACAGGTGCTGACTGGATGTCTGCTGCCTCATTTATTTCAATGGCCGGCCTCATAGCTTTTAAAGGGTATGATGCTTCTGTTTATCTCATGGGTTGGACTGGTGGTTACTGTCTGCTCGCTATGCTCCTTGCCCCTTACCTGCGTAAGTATGGAAAATTTACTGTGCCTGAGTTTATTGGTGACAGGTTCTACTCTCAGACTGCCCGTGTTGTGGCTGTTATCTGCCTGATTGTTGCCTCTCTTACTTATGTTATCGGCCAGATGAAGGGTATTGGTGTTGCCTTTTCCCGTTTCCTTGAGATTCCTTTTAACTATGGTCTCTTTCTCGGTATGGGCATCGTGTTCATCTACGCAGTTCTTGGTGGAATGAAAGGTGTTACTTACACCCAGATTGCTCAGTACTGTGTTTTGATTTTTGCTTACACCGTGCCTGCTATCTTTATTTCTTTTCAACTGACAGGAGTTGCTCTTCCTCAACTTGGCCTTGGCTCGATGATGTCTGATGGCTCGGGGATGTTCCTATTGGATAAGATGGATAAGACGCTGACGGATCTAGGGTTTGCTGCCTACACGACGCAAAAGGGGAGTACAATGAATATGTTTCTCCTGACCATGTCGCTGATGATTGGTACTGCAGGCCTGCCCCATGTTATCACCCGTTTCTTCACCGTACCTAAGGTGAAAGATGCGCGTTCCTCTGCTGGTTGGGCTCTGGTTTTCATCGCGATTCTGTATACCACCGCACCTGGTGTTGGTGCCATGGCTCGTTTGAATTTGATTAATACCATTCAGGCCGATTCCATCGCCCCTGATACAACTCAGAACCTGAAAATTGATGCGCTTCCTGCCTGGTTTACCAACTGGGAGAAAACCGGACTGTTAAAATATGAAGACAAGAACGGTGACGGACGGATTCAGTATGTTGGTAAAAACTATACTGGTACAGATGCTAACGGTAAGGTCATAGAAAATGAAATGGTCAAAGTTGACCGTGACATCATGGTGCTTGCCAATCCTGAGATTGCACAACTTCCCAACTGGGTCATTGCACTTGTTGCTGCCGGTGGTATTGCTGCTGCACTTTCCACCGCTGCAGGACTCCTTCTTGCCATCTCCTCTGCGATTTCTCATGATATCGTGAAGGGTATTATTGCAAAAGACATTGATGATAAAACTGAGCTGATGGCTGGTCGTATTGCCATGGCCGGTGCCATTTGTGTCGCGGGGTATCTCGGACTGCATCCTCCAGGATTCGCAGCCCAGGTTGTGGCCCTTGCCTTTGGGCTGGCTGCATCCTCAATTTTCCCGGCATTGATGATGGGAATTTTTGCAAAACGTGTGAATAACATTGGTGCCGTATGTGGTATGCTTGCAGGTCTTGGAACTACTCTTGTTTATATCTTCTGGTTCAAGGGTTGGCTCTTTATTCCAGGAACAGCCATGGCTGCAGATAATGCTTCCAACTGGCTGTTTGGTATTGCTCCCGGTTCCTTTGGTGCTGTTGGTGCGTTGATCAACTTTGCGGTTGCTCTCAGCATTTCCAGCGTTACTGCACCACCACCAGAGCATATTCAGCATCTTGTTGAGGACATTCGTGTTCCAATGGGATCGGGTGGTGCTGTCGATCACTGATTCTGAATAGATAGTATATCTGCCCCAGGGTAGAGAAAACGCATTCGTAATTCTTTACGGATGCGTTTTTTTGTTTTAAGGAAAGGAGACTTCCTTTTTTAAGGAAGAACATCAAACATCAAACATCGAATTGAAAATGAGCCGGAAATTGCTGAAACCTGAAAATTGTTATTTACACATCATAGATCCTCAGGAACGCTTGATGAGTCAGATCTACGAGGCGGATCGCGTTATAGACACCATCATCAAAATGGTACATTGTGCGAATATTATCGGTATTCCAGTTATTGCCAATACTCAGTATAAGAAAGGCCTGGGACTGTATGTAGGGAAACTGGAAGAACTGATGAATGATGTTCCACGACCTGATAAAACTGAATTCAATGCTTTGGCCAATCAGGAAACAACCGGATTGTTGAATGCATTGCCTTCAACTATTGATACTGGTATTCTTGTGGGTGTTGAAACCCATATATGTATCTATCAGACAGCACTTGGAATGCAGGAAAAGGGGCTGAAACCCTGGATTGTTGCAGATGGAGTGTCATCCCGCAGCAAGTTCAATCACAAGCTGGGCCTGGAAAGACTGCAAGCCCAGGATGCGGCTGTCGGACCTGCTGAAATGATAATCTATGAATTACTTGGAAAGGCTGGAACCCCGGAGTTCAAAGCCGTACTTCCTCATATTCTATAAAAGGGGCTATCCATTTACCGCAAGTGATTACAAAGAGTAGTATCTTGCTGAGAGTTACTCGTTATACCGCTCTGCGGTGTAACGCATCTGGAAGCGCTCTGCGCTGCGAATTATGGCGCAGAGCGCCGATGGTTTGGTTACACCGCA
This sequence comes from Desulfocapsa sp., assembly GCA_029932055.1. Taxonomy (GTDB): domain Bacteria; phylum Desulfobacterota; class Desulfobulbia; order Desulfobulbales; family Desulfocapsaceae; genus Desulfocapsa. The sequence goes on along the minus strand of JAOZQU010000112.1, from coordinate 4,848 downwards.
GAGCGATGTAGCCAGGGTAATGTTTCATAATTACTTGCGCTAAGTGGATACCGTATTTCTATAATTCAAAAAACAACAAAAAAATATCGTCATGAATGGAAACGAAATTCGTAAACGCTTTATAGACTATTTTGTAAAACATAATCATACCCGAGTGGATAGTTCATCTCTGGTGCCCCGGGATGATCCTACCCTGCTCTTTGTCAATGCTGGTATGGTGCAGTTTAAAACCGTATTCATGGGTGAGGACAAGCGGGATTATAATCGTGCTGTTACAAGTCAGCGCTGTGTCCGTGCGGGCGGGAAACATAACGACCTTGAAAATGTCGGCTATACGGCAAGGCATCACACTTTTTTTGAGATGTTGGGGAATTTTTCTTTCGGTGACTATTTCAAAGAAGATGCCATTCGATATGCGTGGGAGTTTCTGGTGAAGGAGCTTGGAATTCCCGCGGATCAACTCTGGGTTTCAGTTTTTGATGATGATGACGAAGCCTACGAACTCTGGGAGAAAGTTGAAGGCCTGCCCAAAGGGCGCATTGTACGATTGGGCGAAAAAGATAATTTCTGGGCAATGGGTGATACAGGACCTTGCGGGCCCTGCTCCGAAATTCATATTGATCAGGGAAGAGAGGCAGGCTGTGATCGTCCGGATTGTGCAGTTGGCTGTGACTGTGATCGATATCTTGAGCTCTGGAATCTTGTTTTTATGCAGTTTAACCGTTCCGAAGACGGAACAATGACACCATTGCCAAGGCCAAGTATTGATACCGGCATGGGGCTTGAACGCGTGGCTGCAGTGCTCCAGGGAAAATTTAATAACTATGATACCGATCTCTTTCAGCCGGTGATTGGAAAACTTGAAGAGTTATCAGGGCTGAAATATTTATCTGATCAGGCAGACACTACGGCCATGCGTGTCATTGCAGATCACGCACGAGCCACCACCTTTCTGGTGGCCGATGGCGTGCTGCCGTCAAATGAGGGGCGCGGTTATGTGCTGCGCCGGGTCATGCGTCGTGCCATTCGCTATGGTCGTAACCTCGGTCTTGTCAAGCCCTTCATGGATGCAGTCACCGAAGTGGTTACCACTACCATGAAAGAAGCACATCCCCATCTTAAGGATTGTGCTGATCTTCTTGCCAAAGTGGTGAAGAACGAAGAATTGCGCTTCGGCGAAACCCTGGAGCATGGTCTGACATTACTTGATGAGGAAATTGAACGCCTTGAGCAGGCAGGAGAAAAATTGATCAAGGGAGAGTTTGTCTTCAAATTGTACGACACCTTTGGTTTTCCTGTGGATATTGTCCGTGATATATCACTTGAGCGTGGAGTGGATTTTGACAACGATGGCTTTGTTGAAGCCATGGAGAAGCAGCGTTCACAATCGCGTGCATCACGGAAAGGTGAAAATGTAAGGCTCCTTGGACAAGGAGTAAAGGAACTGATTGGCAGTGGCAAAAGAAGCAAATTTGTCGGTTATGACAGGCTTGATTCAGAAACAGAGGTGATCGGTCTGCTCAATGAAAAAGGCAATGTTACGGATCAGCTTGAAGCAGGAAGTGTTGGCCGGCTGTTTTCAGCAAGCACACCATTTTACGCTGAGTCCGGTGGTCAGGCAGGTGACAAAGGAATTGTCAGCTGGCAGACTGGCAGTGCAGTTGTTTCAGAAACAATGAGTGAAGGCGAAGGGATAATTTTCCATACCATAAAGGTGGAGAAAGGAACTCTGCAAAAAGGGGCAACTATAAAGCTGCAGGTAACAGTCAGCGAGCGAGGTGACACAGCTGCTAACCACACAGCGACACATCTTCTCCAGGCTGCTCTAAAAGAACTTCTTGGTGATCATATCAAGCAGGCGGGTTCCCAGGTGACTTCTGATCGGCTTCGTTTCGATTTTACCCATTTTTCACCTCTCTCCACTGAAGAGAAGGAGGCTGTGGAAAAACGGGTGAATGAAAAAATACGGGAAAATGTCATAACAGAAACTGCAGTTCTTGAGCGAGACCAGGCAATTGAGCAGGGAGCGACAGCTCTGTTTGGTGAAAAATATGGAGAGAGTGTGCGGGTTGTCAGCCTTGGAAAATTTTCTAAGGAGTTGTGTGGGGGAACCCATGTCACGGCAACAGGAGCAATTGGCCTTTTTCAAATTATAACGGAAGGTGGTATTGCAGCAGGAGTGAGAAGAATAGAAGCGGTGACCGGGCGCGTTGCTTTAGCAAGAGTACAGGCACTGACAAGGCGGGAAAATGATATCTGTGAGTTGTTAAATGCACAGCCTGATAACATTTTGGATCGATTGGAAAACATGGTCGCGCAAGGTAAACGTTTGGAGAAGCAGGTGGCTGAGCTATCCACCCAGCTTGCCTCATCTGATCTTGATGATCTACTCGCAGGAGCAAAGGAAATCGAAGGCGTTAAAGTGGTGGCCTCTGTTATTCCACTTGATAGTCCAAAAACCCTACGGGAAGTAGGTGATAAAATACGTAATGACATGGGCAGTGGAGTGGCAGTTCTTGGCGGTGAAATAAACGGCAAAGCCGCATTGCTGGCCATTGTTTCCAAAGATCTTACAAAAAGAATCAAAGCGGGTGATCTTATCAATAAGGTTGCAGCAATTGTGGGAGGGAAAGGTGGTGGCCGACCGGATATGGCACAGGCCGGAGGTACTATGCCTGATAAGATGAACGAGGCAATTTTTTCGGTTTATGAGCAGGTGCAGATTCTTTTAAGTAAATAATGACCACATTAAATAATTACAGGAAAAACTGAAATAAATTGTGCATTTGATCAAAAAGATCGATGTTGTAATTACGGATTATGACGATTGATTTCTTTAAAAAAAGTTGACAGCTACATATATATGCGGTACAACCGTTTTTCGTGTTGTGAATCACCATTCATTTTTGGCGGTTTTTTGAATTATCTTAGCTAATCAGGAGCAGAAAAAATGGTTTCAATGGATATTACCCTGTTTCTCCAGATCGTGAATGCTTTCGTACTGATGTTTCTTCTTAATGGAGTCATCTACAAGCCGGTTCTGAAGATATTAGAGGAAAGGAAAGTAAAACTGCAAGGCATGCGTAATGATGTGACTAAGTACGAAGACAACGCGAGCAGACGCCAAGAAGAAGTAGACAAAAAAATGCATAAGGCCTCTTCACAGGCCAAGGCTGCTATTGATACTGCGCGCGCCGGAGCGAAAGCTGCCGGTGAGGAGAAACTCGCTGCAATCAAATCTGAAGCCGATGCTGATAAAGATAAACAGCTGGTAGGTATCAAATCCCAGGTTGAAGCTGCGCGTAAAGAGCTTGAAGCCGGAATCGAAGGATTTGCCTCTGCCATGGCAGGAAAAATTTTGGGAAGGAGTCTGTAAGGATGATGGGAATGAAGCGAACAATAGGAAAAGGTGCACTTGTTGTGCTGATTCTGTGGTTTGCCCTGGCAGCAGGAAGTGTCTGGGCTTCTGATCACGGAGATCAATCACATGCAGGTGAGGGAATGCCTACGGCTGATCCTCATGCAACTGCTGTTATGCATGGCGAAGAAAATGCAGGCCATGCAGTAGTCGAAGGCCACGCTGCGGAAGATGCGGCACTCCATGGCGATGCAGCTGCCGGACATGGGGATGCTCATGCTACGGACAGTCTGTCGCCAGCCAAATTAAAGGATTTTGGTTTCAGGATAATGAACTTCATCGTCCTACTCCTCATCCTTGTGAAATTTGGTGCTAAACCAATCGCAAATGGGCTGGGTGCACGGCGCAAGCAGATCCGAGAAGAGCTCGAAGATCTTGAAGCTAAGAAAGTTGATGCTGAAAATGCTTATAAAGAGTTTTCAGAGAAACTTGAGTCTGTTGAGAAAGAAGTCGGTACCATCGTTGAAAAAGCTGTTGCTCAAGCTGAAGTTGAAAAGGTTAGAATCCTTGAGGCCGCAGAGAAATCTGCAGATGACATCAAACGTTCAGCTGAAATGGCAATAGCCAACGAGATTACTGCTGCTAAGCGTCTACTGAAAGTTGAAGTTACTGAGCAGGCAGCTGGTATGGCTGAAGAGTTAATCATTAAGAATCTGACAGCTGATGATCAGGCCAAGATTATCGAAGATTACTTAGACAAAGTAGGAGCCGTCCAGTGAAACAGATAATCTTAGCGAGACGATATGCCAAGGCGCTCTTTGCGGTATGCAAAGAGAATGGCAAATTTGATGAATACAACGATGCGCTTCAGGGATTAACTGAAGTTTTTGCCTCCGATTCCGGACTGGCTGATGCATTGACAAACCCACTTTACCCGATGGATGTTCGCGAAAAGGTAATGGAAGGCATTGTGGCTTCCATGGGTGTCGATAAAGTTATGGGCAATTTTCTCAACCTGCTGGTCGAGAAAAAACGTGCTGATGTTCTTCCTGATATTGCAGAAGAATTTCAGATCATGGTTGACGAAGAAAAAAATGTCAGCCATGGCAGCGTAGTCTCAGCAGTAGAATTGAGTAAAGAATTGCAGGCCAAAGTGCAGGCAACATTAGAAAAGCTTACTGGCAAGACAGTGGAACTGACTACCAGTGTAGATCCCTCAATCATTGGTGGCGTTATTGCCAAGGTTGGTGATCTTGAATTGGACGGAAGTATCAGAACACAACTTGCGAGTTTAAAAGATTCCATTAAGGGGAGAGAGTAGAAATGCAAATCAAAGCTGAAGAAATCAGTCAGATTATAAAAGATCAGATTGGTGATTACGAAACAAGTATTGACCTGAATGAGACCGGAACCGTTATCTCCGTTGGTGATGGTATTGCACGTGTCTACGGAGTAAAGAATTGTATGGCCATGGAGCTTCTTGAGTTCCC
>JAOZQU010000111.1:3448-11805 GCA_029932055.1 Desulfocapsa sp. | reverse complement strand
AATTTCATGCAGTTTGTGAAAAAACCGAACCTGGATTTTATGCGTATTCGTAATATCGCCTTTGGTGTCTCGGGTGTTCTTGTGGCCATCGGGCTCATCGCCTTTATTCAGATTGCACGTGGTAAGGCCAATATGGGTGTTGATTTCTCCGGTGGTTCTTTGTTGCAATACAAGGCAACAAGTGACTTCACCATGGATGAAGTGCGAAAGGTCTTTGCAGCCAATGACCTGAAAAATGCCAACCTGCAGGAAGTTGAAGGCGAGCATCGTCTGATCGTAAAAATCAAAAAATCAGAAGAAGTGGTGGGCGACCTCAGTGGGCAGATTACCGCACTCCTTGAAACTGACATGCCGAACAAAGGCTTTGTTCTAGAAAGTCAGTCGGAAATCGGATCATCAGTCAGTGCTGTGCTCCGAAACAAGGCCATTCAGGCTATCTTTATATCACTGTTTGGAGTTATCATATACCTGGCCATGCGCTTTGATATACGCTTTGGACTGGCCGCTGCCATTGCCACGTTCCACGATGTTATTGTAGTGCTCGGTATCTGCTGGCTATTAAATATTGAAATAACATTGCTTATTGTAACGGCCCTCCTCACCCTTGCCGGTTACTCCTTAAACGACTCAGTGGTGATTTTTGACCGTATACGTGAAAACATGCAGAAGTCAGAAGACCAATCACTGCTCCAGCAGATCAATAAAAGTATCAATGAAGTCATGAGCCGTACAGTTGTCACATCAATGACCACTGCCATGGTACTTCTTGCACTCTTCTTCTTTGGCGGATCAGTAATCCATAATTTCTCGCTCGCCCTGCTCCTTGGTGTGCTGGTGGGTACCTACTCCTCAATCTTCATTGCCAGCCCGGTTCTCAGTCTGTGGCCGGCAAAAAAGAACTGATTAAAAATCAATTATAAATTTTGAGTTAAAAGTTAAAAATTAAAAGCTAAAGACAAAACCTGCCAGCCTGCTGAATTTTAGTGCCGGGAAGTAGAACACAATTAAAAATGGATCAGATACAGCTCCCCAAAAATGTCACCCGGATACAGGAAGATGAATTGTTCAATTTTTCCTGTCATCCGAAGGTGGACTGTTTTACCAACTGCTGTCGGCAGCTCGAGCTTGCCTTGACGCCATACGATGTGCTTCGTCTGAAACAGGAAACAAAACTCGATTCCAGTAATTTCCTTGCCACCTATGTCATACAGGAGCAGGAGGCAGAAGATGCCTTTCCACGCTTCTACCTTACAATGGTTGATGATGGGCAGGCCTCCTGCGTCTTTGTTGCAGAGACAGGGTGCACGGTCTATCCCGGACGCCCCGGAGCATGCAGAACCTACCCAATGGGCAGGGCAGTCATCCGTCAGACTGACAACTCCATGGAGGAATTTTTTGTGCTCCTGAAAGAGTCACACTGCAATGGCTTTCAGGAAAAAGATGAACAGACAGCAGTAAAATACAGCAAAGGGCAGGGTCTGAAAGAATACAACCTGTTCAACGACAAGGTGGCCATACTCCTGCAGCATGACAAGATCCGTCATGGAATGCAGCTGACAAAAGCACAAACAGAATACTTTGTTCTGGCGCTCTATGATCTTGACAACTTTCGTAAACAGCTAAACGACGGGAACCTTCCAAATCAGAACCAATATTCAGCAAACAAAGATACTTACAAAGATGACGAGCAGTTGCTTCTTTTTGGAATCGAATGGCTCCAGGGAGTACTTTTCAACTCATGAAACTCAAACTCGTTATATTTGACTGTGACGGAGTGATGTTTGACTCCAAGTTTGCCAACCAGACCTACTACAATCATCTACTCCAGCATTTTGACTATCCAGTCATGGATGATGAGGAACTGGAGTTCGTCCATATCCACAACGTTAATGAATCAACACGCCACATCTTTCGTCACTATCCCGAACAAAATCTTCAGGACGTTGATCTCTTTCGACAGGAAACAGGGTATGCTCCGTTTTTGAAATACATGAAAATGGAAGAAGATCTGATTCAGTTTCTTGATATCTGCACACCACGTTACCAGCTTGCCGTCTCCACCAATCGAACCAATACCATGGAACCGATTCTGGATATTTTTAAGCTGAAGGATTATTTTGTCAAAGTGATGACAGCGGAGAATGCAAGACGTCCTAAACCTGCTCCTGATGCACTTTGGGAAATTTTAGAGCATTGTGACTGTCAGGCCGATGAAGCTATATATATTGGCGACTCTATCATAGACCGCGAACATTCAGCAGGATGTGGTATGAGACTGATTGCGTTTAAAAACGAAAATCTTCCGGCAGAATATCATGTCAGCAGTTTCATTGACATTCTTAAGCTGCCACCTTTTCAGCAAGACTGAAACACTCTTAATTTCCTTCTGCTTCATCTACTCGCTTAATCCCCTCCATGAGGAGCATCATAAAATCTCCGATTTCTGCAGCCTTCATCTCTTCCGGAGTTAACCCGGTGGAAAAGGAATAACGCCCCTCCTTCTCCTTCAACATATCAAAAATTGCAGCCTGGTTCGTCTCTTTCCCATACAGGGCATTAATAACACAGCCATCGCGAAAAGAAACCCTTGCCTCCCCCCCTGGAAACTCAAGAGAAAGCACGCCTGTCTTTTGATTCATATGAAAAATCTGAAAAAGCTCTGCAGGAGGCATATCACGAATCCATCCACTCATGCAGGCATCAAAGTTTTTAAATTTACTGGCATTGGACTGAGTCAATCGCTTAACGAGAATTTTTGCCATAAATGCCTGCATCTCAGGAATTCTATCCAGGAGCCCACTAAAGGCACCACCGGAAATAGAAAGTACTTCAGCCTCTGTTATGCTTCTGACATCAGCACCTGCCACATCTCCTCCCAGATAACTCATTTCACCGCAGATATCACCAGGCCCAAGGGAGGCAACAACCAGAGAAGCATCACTGACAACAATACTGCCGGAAAGAACAATGTAGAGGTAAAGACTCTTTTGCCCTTTAGTGATAAGGGTTGAGTTTGCTGGCAAGCTTTCTTTACGAAAGCAGCGCACGACACTACTGACCTCCACATCAGGTATGGCCTGAATCAATGGAAAATTTCGCATCTCAGCCAACAGCTCGTCGTCTTGTGGTGCAGGAGGTGAGGCTGAATGAGTCTGACTATTCTGACTGGCTTCAGCTTCTAAAATACGCTTAAATTTGATAAGCCCGGTACATCCACTGCAACTATAAAGTTTCTCTAGTGCCCCATCCTGTTGACCCCCGGAATCCAGGAGGTCAAAAAGAATACTGGTCATTTCCCGGACAAGAATCAGACAGGTAGCCTTATTCTCAGGACAGGACAGTGCCTTGTCGGAAAGAGAAAGCAATTCTCCCTGCTCATAAAGGGGACAATTATTGTTTACAATAATTTTAAAAAAAAATTTCAACTGTTTCATTACTTATCAGATTACCACAAACCACACTGTCTATATAAAAAAAACGCACTTTTTTTATATAATTGTAATATTTTTTTTGTTTTACTTGAAGTTACTGCTATACTTGAAAGATCAAATACCAGAGATAAACGGGAGACAAACCGGTACTCGCCACATTCCCCCTTGAGGAGTGCAAGTACCTTCACAAATCTACATGTCAGTCTGTTTTATTTTTTATGAACCAGTGATCTTTTATGAATAAAACCAGTACCCAGCTTGAAACTGTTTTCCAGGAAGTAATGGATCACTTTGCAAACATTCCCCGTATCACCATAACTCCAGGGGAAGGAACCCCTCCTGACCAATACTCAGTTAATTACCAGATAACAGGTGTCTGCAAAGAATCCGATGGTGAAGTATATACCTGTGAAAATCATGTGATATCCATATCACTTCCCTTTGGTTTCCCTCATTTTCCTCCCAACTGTCTGCCGGAAAGCCTCACTTTTCATCCGGATTTTGACTCCTCTGCCATTTGTGTCGGAGATGTATGGGAAGCTGATAAATCTATTATCAAGCTGATTCTTCATATCGGTCGAATGATCTCCGGGGAAATCTACTCTGAATCCAACGCCTTTAACCAGGAAGCCTCCGAATGGTACAGGGCAAACAGTGACCAACTCCCCTTTGATAACACTGACTTTGGACAACTTACACCATCATCGTCTTCTCCTGCAATGGAAGAAGAAAACGAACAGGACACCATTGACACCCTTGATGATGCCGATTTTGAACTATCCTTTGCCACTGCCCAGCCCCCTCACCTTGAAAAAGAGCTTGATACTGATCGATTGCTTATCATGGCCAAGCAAAAGCGATTTCAAGCTCTTTTGCGGGAATTCAAAATAATCGATGAACAATTTGACGGTCGCCAGGAACTGGAAGAGCAGATACAAACAGCCATGGATGAGGCCACTGTACTCTTTCATGCTGCTGAGGAACTTGAATACCTGGGAGATCAGCAAAAAGCACTGGATAAATTTCATGCCGTTGAAAATCTGGTCTCTGATTATCCTCTCCTTCATGAATCAAAAGAAAGAGTACAACAGGCTTTTGATCTGCTCGGCGACTGGGTAAGCAGCGAAACAAACGATCAGGACGGCGATCTTTCCGAGGCAACCGATATTCCCGGGTCGGATGTGGCTCCCCGTGATAAGGGCAAAAGAACTTTTTTCGAAGAAAAAAAGGCAGCAAGCATAAAATTCATCTACTATGCCCTGGGACTTGGATCCATTGCTCTTGTTGCCACCATTATTTTTTCCTATTTTTCTCTTGGCTCAAGCCTGGAAAAAGCAGGAAAACTATACGACGAATGCCAAATCCTGCTGGCTGAAAACAATTTTCAGGGGGCTGAAAAAAAATGCACTGAAGCACTGAGCTATACGGCAGAAGTACGGATGGTCAAACAGGATGAAAAAGAAGAACTTGCCCAAAAGATAGAACTCCTGCTCGCTTCGCCCAAACTTCAAAAGGGGTTGGCAGGAAAAACTCTGTTTGATGGAAAATATGTCTCACAATCCACCAAAAAACTCCTTCTGGCATTTAAGGAGGCTGAGAAAAATGGTGACTCCTTCTTTGATAAAAAACTGTGGAGTGAAGCAGCCGGCAGCTACATCAAAGCCTTGGATATTGCCAAAAGCACAAACGCCATAGACGATCCCGTACTTACTCACATTCACCAGAGACTGCCACTCGCCCAACTTAACAAATCAACACATGCCGGCACAAAATCATTGGCAATCTCAGACTGGAACGGAGCCACCAAACATTTCGGCAAGGCTCTAAAACAGGCCAAAGCAAATCCTCAGATACCGCTGTCAACTATCACTCAACTTCAAAACCTGTCCAACCAGGCAAAATTCAATGCCCTGCGCGACCTGGGCCACAAATCCTTCAGCGCTGAAGAATGGAATGCGGCGCTCAGCAGCTACAAGCAAGCACTGGATATTCTAAACAATATTACAACTCCAGAACCAGACACCATATCCAACCTGAATGAGAATATTGCCAAAACAAACATCTACCTGACCATCGAAAAGGGAAAAGAGGCGTTTGCCGCTTCACAGTGGGATGAAGTCATCACCCAATATGGAAAAGCAATTCTTCTCCTTGAAGAAAACTCCAAGTTACTGAGCAAGGTTAACACCAAAGAAAACCGCGTCAAACTATCCCGAATCATGCTTCATGTTGTAATTATTCAGGATAAGCAGGATGTGGCTAAATATCTCAAAACCGAAAAATATCTATCTGCCATTAACAAACTCAGAAACATAAAACGAGCCATTACCAGCAGCCAGTTTGCAGCCCAGGCTGAGTTCCAAGACATCCTTAAAGAAATTGAACCTCAGATGAAAGATGTAGAAAAACAATTATTTCTCATCAAACAAACCACATACCTGACGAACAACTTCAAAGAATTATTTCTCAAACACTATCCTGAAGCCACACGATCCGCACTCAAATCTCCAAAAGTCGAATACATGAAAAACATTGGCAAAAAACAGCTGTTTAGAATGCAATGCACTGAAACAACCGGAGCAAGACCACTGCGTCTGCAAATGGATTATTTGTATTCCCCGTCCAGCAAGAGCTGGAGCTTTTACTTTGAAGAATAAGACTTAGGGTCTGTATAAAAACAACATGGCCATTTCGGATCGGAATCAGCCATGTTGTTTTTATACAGACCCTTATGACATGAATATCAGTTAAAAGTTTTGAGTTAAAAGTTAAAAGTTGAAAGATAAAGACAAACCTGCCAGCTTGATGAATTTCACTGCCTGCCACCCCACAAGGTCAGCAGAGCACATCTCGACACGTAACACCGCCGAGCGGGCGTTATAGTGTTGCAAGTACACAGTCAAGTATCAGTTCAATTGGCTATAGGTATCTTAATGATGATGGTGGTGATGCCCATGATCTTCGTCTTTTTTCATACCACCTGCGGCATCAAGTGCTTTTTCCAAGTATTCTGTCACAACCTCCATGGCCGCAAAAGCTTCCTTGAGGTTTGATTGAACGACATTATCCTCAGTCTGGTCAGCCCATTTTCGGCATTCTTCAGCATGTCCCCGGTTATGTTCAATCCAGTGCGGAAGCAGTACCCGTAACTTTTCCAATTGGTTCATTATATTTTTCTCCTGTTCGTAACAATTCACTGAAAGCAACAACACTTCAGCAAACCTGTACTGTTATTCTTCTGCAATGTGTTCTAGAAATACCTTTCCACCAAGAAAATCGATGGTCTGCACCTGCACCCCTGGTACAAATTTCGGTTCTTCAAAAAATGTACTCACCTCAACGCCACCATCTTTTACCTCAAGGCGGGTGACACTTTCCATCACCAGCTCTTCCTTTTCGTTCTCACGCACAAGCACACTCATCTGACACATATCTTATCCTCACACCAAAAATCGAAATTCACCTTTGCCAAGCAAATTATGAAGATGCAAAATACCAATCAGCTCATCTTTCTCACCAACGATTGGTAAAATCGTAATCTCATGTTTTTGCATGATACTAAGGGCATCAACTGCCTGCATTGTAGCTTGGATGGTTACAGGGCTTGCAGTCATTAATGCATCAACAGATACACTTTTTAATTTTTTTTCTTCAGCAACTGCACGCCTCACGTCTCCATCAGTGATAATGCCAAGCACTGCAAACTTTTCATCTATTATAAGAACAGCTCCCAAATGTCCTTGATTGAGTACTGACACTGCATCTACAGCTGTGGTGTTTTGCATTACCTTGGGAATAGCATCCCCTTTAAGCATAACCTCACTGACATTCACTTTTAACCTTTCACCAAGACTACCGCCCGGATGGTTTTCACGAAAATCAGCGGCCTGAAACTGTTTTCGCCTTAAAAGGACAACAGCAAGAGCATCACCCATGGCAAGAGTTGCGGTTGTACTCGCTGTAGGTGCAAGACCTAGTGGACATGCCTCCATGGGAACTTTTGTATCAAGCACAATATCACTGGATCTTGCAAGGGTTGATTCCTGGCCACCGGTCATGGCAATGATGCTTATCCCCCGCTTTTTAAGGCTGACCAGCAATCTATTTAATTCCGTTGTTTCACCTGAATAGGAAATTGCAATGACAACATCAGAGACTGCCACCATCCCCAGATCGCCATGCATGGCTTCCACAGGATGTAGAAAGAATGAAGGAGTACCTGTGGAATTTAAGGTAGCGGAAATCTTCTGCCCGATGAGTCCAGACTTTCCAATACCTGTTATCACCAACCTGCTGGGACATGAGAGAATCGTCTTCACAGCCCTGTCAAACTCTTTTCCAATTCGTTCCCGGACAGCAGCCAGACCCTGCTCTTCAATTGCGAATACTTCCCGGGCTTCCTGTATAAACATCTCTATTGCTCCCTGCAAAAAAAATCACCTTTGCTCTGTCATCAAGTCACCTGACAACAATGTTTTGTCAAAATTAATCACTGTTCCAGAATCGGCAAGCCAGCTCACAAATGAACCCTTTAAGAATTATTCCAGGATTTCCCTTAAAACCATCGTTTATCCTTGACAACATTGGCCTTCGGCGTCATACTGTAATATTATGTTTTTAAACTATACAGCTTATATTCCAGAAGACTATCATATTCCCCAAATATTTTCACAGCTGTAGAAATGATTAAATTTTAGTGGAGACTTTTTTTATGTCCAATCACCTTTTCACCTCTGAATCCGTCTCAGAGGGGCATCCTGATAAAGTAGCTGACCAGATATCTGATGCCATACTTGATTCCATACTCACTCAGGATCCTGCAGGTCGTGTAGCCTGCGAGACCATGGTTACCACCGGCATGGCCATCATTGCCGGTGAAATCACAACAAGTGCCTGGGTTGATATGCCTGAAGTTGTCCGACAGAC
>JAOZQU010000111.1:0-3348 GCA_029932055.1 Desulfocapsa sp. | reverse complement strand
ACCATTGAATATGAAGATAATAAACCAAAACGAGTAGAAGCTGTTGTGCTTTCCACCCAACATGATGAATCAGTCTCCCATGCCGACCTGAAGGAAGGCATCATGGAACTGGTCATCAAGCCCACTCTTCCTGCTGATATGGTAGATGAAAACACTAAATATTTCATAAACCCTACCGGTAGATTTGTTATTGGTGGACCTGTCGGGGACTGCGGACTTACCGGTCGAAAAATCATTGTAGACACATATGGCGGCAAAGGTTCTCATGGTGGAGGTGCTTTTTCAGGGAAAGATCCTTCCAAAGTCGACAGATCCTCAGCTTATATGGGTCGGTATGTTGCCAAAAACATTGTTGCTGCCGGTATCGCTTCTGAACTTGAAGTACAGATTGCCTATGCCATTGGTATTTCCCAACCAGTCTCTATTAATGTGAATAGCTTTGGTACAGGAAAAATTGATGATCAGGCCATCATTGCCCTGATCACCCGCAACTTTGACCTTCGCCCCAAAGCTATAGTTCAGCAACTGAACCTGCTGCGTCCCATTTACCAGGCTACTGCAGCTTATGGACATTTTGGTCGTGAGCTTGACGATTTCACCTGGGAACGAACTGACAAAGCTGAAATGCTCAAGAGTGATGCCGGGCTTTAGGCTCCCTTCTATTTTACCTACTATACAACCCATCTTCCGCTGTGGAAGATGGGTCTTTGTTTTTCGTTAGATTATTAATAAGGACACAATAATGAGTGATTATAAAGTAGCTGATATGTCTCTTGCAAAATGGGGACGTGATGAAATTAATATTGCAGAAACTGAAATGCCGGGGCTCATGTCTCTGCGTGATGAGTTCCGTGATTCTCAACCCCTGAAGGGTGCCCGTATTGCTGGTTGTTTGCACATGACCATTCAAACCGCAGTTCTCATGGAGACACTGATCGATCTTGGTGCTGAAATTCGCTGGTCATCATGCAATATATTCTCAACTCAGGATCACGCTGCAGCAGCAATGGCAGACGCCGGCATCCCCACCTTTGCCTGGAAAGGCGAAAATGAAGAAGAATTCTGGTGGTGCATTGATCAAACCATCTTTGGTCCTGATGGATGGCGCCCAAACCTGATCCTTGATGATGGTGGAGACCTCACGCTCATCATGCATGAAAAGTACAAGGACGAAATGAAAAACATTAAGGGTATCAGTGAAGAAACCACAACTGGTGTTCATCGCTTAAATGAGATGGCTCGTGACGGTAAGCTGATGTGCCCGTCTTTTAATGTCAATGACTCTGTCACCAAGTCTAAATTTGACAATCTTTATGGTTGCCGTGAGTCCCTTCTTGATGGGATCAAACGCGCAACAGATGTCATGATTGCCGGAAAAAAAGCAGTTGTTGTAGGCTACGGAGATGTTGGTAAAGGATGCGCTCAGGCACTCCGCGGCATGGGAGCCACAGTCTATGTTACAGAAGTTGATCCTATCTGTGCGCTGCAGGCATCCATGGAAGGCTACCAAGTTGTTACTATGGAGGAAATCGCCTCAGTCGGCAATATTTATGTCACCTGTACCGGAAACCTCAATGTGATCACACGGGCTCATATGGAACAGATGCCTAATGAGGCCATTGTCTGTAATATTGGTCACTTTGACTCAGAGATTGATATTGCAGGTATTAAAGATCTCCCCTGGGAAAACATTAAGCCACAGGTCGACCATGTTGTCTTTCCTGACGGCAAAAAAATCATTATCCTGGCTGAAGGTCGCCTGGTAAATCTTGGCTGTGCCACAGGTCATCCAAGCTTTGTGATGAGTAACTCTTTCACCAATCAGGTACTTGCCCAGATGGAGCTCTTAAATAATCCAGACAAGTACGAAAATCAGGTTTACTTTTTGCCGAAACAGCTTGATGAAAAAGTTGCAAGACTGCATCTTGATAAAATTGGCGTACACCTTACCACAATGAGTAAAGAGCAGGCTGATTATATTGGTGTCCCCGTTGAAGGTCCATACAAACCTGACTATTACAGATATTAAGTCACCACAGCTACAGAACAATTACTGTAGGAACTCAATAGTGGGTTCCTACAGTAATTCCAACTCAATTTCCTGTGTCAGCTAACTGCACATCACCAGATAAAATTTCGTAAACCCTTCCCGAGTTATCCCTGGCCAGCAGTTGACCGTTTGCGTCAGGCCCCATTCCGCAGGCGGTAATTACTTTTTTATCACGCGTGACCCACTGCATTTCTTTTCCGAAAAGTAAATCTCGCTTACGCCATTCCTGCAAAATATGATCGAAGCCATGTGTTTCATGGATGCGTACATGATCCAGTAATGAGTCATGAATTTTGTGGTACAGCCCCAGGATATCGAAAACCTTTCCACTTTGAATACGAAACGATGTAGCTTTCTGCTGAAGTTCAAGCGGAAATGCAGCCAGGGGAGTATTTACATTTAAACCAATACCAACGACTACAAATGATTCTTCATCAGGGCAATTTGGGGATGATGACTCAGTCAGGATACCACCGCATTTTTTCCGGTTACAGTAGAGATCATTGGGCCATTTCAGACCAAAAGGAATACCTGGAAGGAGTTTTTCAACGGCTGAACAGAGAGCAAGTCCAGCGGTAAGGGTAAGCTTGGGAAATTCGGTAAAAGGGAGGTTCGGCCTGACAACAATGGAACAATAGAGCCCGGTTTGTGCAGGAGAGACCCAGTCCTTGCCCAGTCTTCCTTTCCCTGCCAGCTGGGTATCAGCAATAATTCCAAAGCCATGTCCAGCACCTTTTAAAGCAAGTTGCCAGGCATCATCATTGGTAGATCCTGTCGATGTTAAACAGAGCAGATTATCCATAAACGCAAAAAAAAGGTACACAACCCAAAAGAGTTATGTACCTTTCATTAAAATAGAATGAAAAGAAATAAAGGCTTAATTTACACCATCATCTCCTTCTTCATTCTTAATACGATCTGGACGGGCATACATGGTGGTGGAACCGGAGGACCAGAACATCAGCTCTCCCTCCATTACCAGTGCATTTGCCAGATTTTTAATTTTGCGAGGCTTAGTATCAGGATCGCATTTATAGAAATCTTTAATATAAAGCTGTGGTTTCGGGGCTTTTTTAGCCTTTTCAACTATTGCAGCTTTAATTTCGTCGTCACTCATTCCCATAACACATACTCCTCTAAAAAAGTGTTATCAGGCAAGTGGCCAAAAGATACACAGTCGAAGAATAAAAATTCTTCGACTGCGAAGATCAGGTCAATTACTTGATAGCGTTGGTGTACTTAAACTGAGTAGTTGTACGCCAGGTATCATAAGCCAGACGATAATCATCGACAGACTT
>JAOZQU010000110.1 GCA_029932055.1 Desulfocapsa sp. | reverse complement strand
GTTCCTATGTGAGCCAGCCTGACCGTGCAGAGATGGGGGGCTCCTGAATAGTTACGAAAATATACTGGAAAGAACTGGCTGTCAACGCCACGGAATATAAAAAATGAAAAAGGAAATATGATGTCAGACCAAAAACATCCTACGATTTATCGAAAAGACTACCTGGCTCCCGTTTACCTCATTGATGAGATTTATCTCGATTTTCGCCTTAGTGAAGAAGATTGTGTGGTCAAAGTTAAAACTATTTTTCGTAAGAATCCTGATTTTGAGATGAATAGTAGAGATATTTTTCTCAATGGCCAGGAGCTTGAACTTCTTACCATTGCAGTAAATGGTGCCGAGCTGGCAAGCGATCAATACCGTCTGGCCAAAGACGGGTTGACACTTCTTCAAATGCCGGAGGAGTTTGTGCTTGAGATTAGTACCAGGATCTTTCCAGATAAAAATACTGCCCTTGAAGGATTGTACCGCTCCAGTGGGAATTTTTGTACTCAGTGCGAGGCAGAAGGATTTCGTAAGATCACCTATTATCTTGACAGGCCAGATGTCATGGCCCGTTTCACCACTCGTATTGAGGCGGATAAGAACAGTTGTCCTGTTTTGCTCTCCAACGGTAATCTTGTGGAAGAGGGTGATCTTGCAGAGGGACGCCACTTTGCAGTGTGGGAAGATCCTTTTCCCAAGCCCTGCTATCTGTTTGCTCTGGTTTCCGGGGATCTCGTATTTCTCCAGGATACATTTGTCACTAAATCGGGTCGTAATATAGATCTACGAATCTATGTTCAAGCCAGAAACCGTGATAAATGTAATCATGCCATGATTTCACTTAAAAAGAGTATGCAATGGGACGAAGAGGTGTTTGGCCTTGAGTATGATCTGAATGTTTTTATGATAGTGGCTGTGGATGATTTCAATATGGGTGCCATGGAAAACAAGGGGCTCAATGTCTTTAATTCTAAATATGTACTAGCAAGTCAAGAGACAGCCACTGATCAGGATTATCTTGGTATTGAAGGCGTCATAGGCCACGAGTATTTTCACAACTGGACAGGCAACAGGGTGACCTGCCGGGACTGGTTCCAGTTGAGCCTCAAAGAAGGTCTCACGGTGTTTCGTGATCAGGAATTTTCTTCGGACATGAATTCTCGTGCAGTGCAGCGCATCGAAGATGTGAGAGTGTTGCGCAGTTTCCAGTTTCGTGAGGATGGCGGGCCCATGGCTCATCCGGTGCGTCCGGATTCCTACGTGGAAATCAATAATTTTTATACGGTTACTGTATACAATAAAGGTGCGGAAGTTATCCGCATGATGCATACCCTGCTGGGTGCTGAGAACTTCCGTAAGGGAATGGATCTGTATTTTAAACGTCATGACGGGCAGGCTGTAACCTGTGATGATTTTGCTGCTGCCATGGCTTCGGCTTCTGGAGTCGATCTTAATCAGTTTAAACTCTGGTACAGTCAATCAGGGACTCCTGAACTTGAGGTTGAGGAAGAGTGGGATGAGAATACTAAAGAATATAGATTGAACATCACTCAGAGCTGTCTTCCAACGCCAGGGCAGGAGAATAAACAACCATTTCATATTCCACTTGCCTTTGGTCTTCTTGATTCCACAGGAAAGGATATGGATACGGTTCAGAATATGCTGGAACTTCGTGCTGAAGAGGAGAGTTATGTTTTTAAAGATCTTCCTGAAAAACCGGTTCTGTCTTTGCTTCGTGGTTTCTCTGCGCCGGTAAAAGTGAAATCCCGGCAGGGGCGCAAGCAGATTGCATTTCTCATGGCCAATGATTCGGATCCTTTTAATCGCTGGGATGCTGCATTTCGTTTGAGTGAATCCATTATCCTTGAAATCACAACAATGTTACAAAAAGGAGAGCAGCCTGTTGTCGATCCACTTTTTGTGGATGGAGTGAAACAGATCCTTGATGATACAAAGAGCGATAAGTCACTTCTTGGTATGGCACTTACCCTGCCTGAAGAAAATTATCTTGCTCAGCAGATGAAGATGATTGATCCCGATAATCTGCATCGTGCCAGAGAATTTGTGCGTCAGGAACTGGCCAGTACTTTTCAAAGAGAATTGAGAAAGGTCTGGGAAGACAATCGTGATTCGGGTAAATACCAATTGACGCCAGAGGCCATGGGCCGGAGACGACTGAAAAATATTTGTCTTTCCTATTTAATGGCAGGAAGATCACCGGATGGTTCTGATCTGGAAATGGTCCTGAAACAGTACCACGATGGCAGTAACATGACCGATGTCATGGCAGTGCTGGCAGCCTTGTCCCACTGTGATATCCCGGAACGTCAGGAACTTCTGGATGATTTTTATGGAAAATGGAAAGCAGATGTATTGGTCATGGACAAGTGGCTCATTCTCCAGGCCACATCAAGTTTGCCAACAACACTTGACTCGGTTCAGGAACTTATGAATCATCCGGCCTTTTCAATGTCAAATCCCAATAAGGTCCGTTCATTGATTGGCGCGTTTGGCTCTAATCATGTCTGTTTTCATAATAAGAATGGAGATGGCTATCGGTTTCTGGCAACACAGATCCTCACCCTCGATGCCGGCAACCCTCAGATTGCATCCCGTTTGACTACACCTTTTGCAGCTTGGAAGCGTTATGATGATGCACGACAGGAGTTGATGAAGGAACAGCTGGAGCGCATCTTGAGTAACAAAGAACTTTCCGGTGATGTGTATGAGATGGTGAAAAGGAGTCTGGAAAACTGATAGGGAGATACGTTACACCGCAGGAGCAGTGTAACGAGGAGTAACAAATAGTTACGGAAAAAGAAAAGTTTCAATCCCGTTTATGACAGAATAAACAGCGGTACTTCGGCGGGTGATCTTCAGGCAGTGGACACACTCCTTCGGGGCTGTGGCATTCGGCACAAAATTTTTCAGCTTCTTTTTTCTTCATTGGTGCAAATCGACTGTGGTCTTCATCGTGGGGAAGTTTGGATGTTGTCTCTTCCGGAGCGTTAAAGAGAAATGTAAGGATTGCTACGGATGTAACTAAAAAAGCGATGTTAATATATAGTGATTTTTTCTTTTTTGGTGCGGTCATAATATCGATTATAATTATAAAGATTAGTTATACTGCCATTTCCAGTTTATTAAATTTGATCATACCTGATCGCAAGCCCAGTGTCACCAGTTCTGCAAGTATGGAGTTTAAAAACCCGCTTTTTCCACTGAGTGCCACCAGCCGGCTGTGTTTATCATGGTTGCGAATAAGAGCAGCCATTGTTTCACTGCTGTGGTTTGGATTTATAATGGCTTGGGCAACATGCTCGCCGGAAATAATGGCAGGATAGATTCCTTCACCAGTTAACCCGGACGCAAGACCAGCGGCATCGCCAACAAGAAAAGTACGGCCAAATTTCCAACCCTGAAAATCGTAGTTGATATATTCTGCTCTGGCCGATTGTTTGTCCAGATTAAAACCCTGCATCCTTGCCCATTTGAGAAGGCTTTTCTTGAGTCTTCCCGGGTTCATGGTTCTTCTGTCAGCATATGCTCCGATGGAGACAGTATCAGTGTGCGGGAAAATCCAGGCATAGCCGTTTCCAAAGAGGTGATTATTCAGGTGCCATTCCATCTTTGCTACTTCACCCGGAACCTGATAGTTTATGCCTATACCTAATTGTTTGCTTTTCAGGCCCAAAAATCTTCGTACAAGAGAACTTGAGCCATCAGCACCCACTAGATAGTCAAAGGTGATTTTTTCCTGTGTTGTATCGTTTTTATCCTGAACAAGTACTGCACCGTCCAGTATTTTACGCACAGCAACTCCTGTGCGTAGTGTTGCTCCGGCTTCCATTGCCTGGCCAGCCATGTGTTGACCAAGTTTTTTACGGTTTACCGTGGCAATGATGGGTACCTTTTCTTGAATACATACCTTCTGCCAGGGAGTACAAATATGCTGCTCGGGAAATGATTTCTCAGCAAGGTTTTGTGGAACTCTGCTGATCAGGCCACTCCAGGTGATGCCTCCGGCGCACACCTTGGAACCGATGACTTTCTTACGTTCCAGCACTAGGGTTTGAATTCCCTGCCTGGCAAGTAGTCTAGCACAGGCAAGGCCTCCCGGCCCTGCACCAATGATAAGGGTGTGAATGTGCATATTTTTGTAAAAGGGAAGTCGGAGTATTATGGGGAAATATGTGCGTTATTTACAAACTAAAAAGTGTTGCATTCTTTGAGGGCTGCCGGTTATGAAATTCATAGGATCAAGCAGGCAGATGCTCTCATGGTCAGCAATATTGTTCCAATTAATGGTGTTTATTTTCAGCAAATTATCTATCCATGCCATACTTAAATGGAGATGTGGAGGAACAGGTGATGAATCCGAAACTTCCGCAATAACACCAAGGTGAGAGTGCTTGGTAACTCTTTCCGGCAATTTGTCATTGATTGCAATGTGGGCATAGAGAGAATAAAGAGTTTTTGAATTTTGTTGAAATTGCTCATGCTGAATATATAGAGTTTGTCCAAGAAAATCCTGATGATCGTGGACTACGATTCCATCCGTAATAGCTGGAATCAGTGTACCTGGCGGAAAAAAATGCTGCTTTCCCGTATTATTAAGATAATAGACAAGATCCACTCCTTCATGGGGATGTAGTCGTTTCTTTGTTTTATTCCACCACTGACATGAATCGGAGAAGTGCATCCCATCATGAAAGACCCAGCCTTGCAATGTGTCCAGATTGTTGCAGTCCTGTAAGCTGCGAAGAAAACTGTCTTTATCAAGTTGCGAGTTGGTAAGAAAGGACATGCTCGGACACGCTCTTAGCCCAACACTGAAGCCTTCACATACTCCCTGTTCATTATCGCAATATTTCTGATTGAGATTCCCTTGGGACAAACGGCTTCACATTCCCGTTCATTTGTGCAGTTCCCAAACCCTTCTTTATCCATTGCTGTTACCATTGCCATGGCACGTTCTTTCCGTTCCGGCTGGCCCTGGGACAGGAGACTGAGTTGGGAGATTTTTGCTCCGGTAAAGAGCATGGCAGCACCATTTGGACAGCTTGCAACACAGGCTCCGCAACCAATACAGGAAGCAGCATCCATGGCAAGCTCTGCCGTTGTTGAAGGGATGGGGATTGCGTTGCCATCAGGGGCTCCACCGGTATTTACAGAGACATAACCACCGGCCTGGATAATTCTATCCAGTGCGCTGCGGTCGGTTATTAAATCTTTCATTATGGGGAAGGCACGAGAGCGGAAAGGCTCAATAACAAGCGTGTCTCCGCTGTTAAAATGGCGCATATGTAGTTGGCAAAGCGTAGTCTCAGGCTCAGGGCCATGGGCAATGCCATTAACCACGGCTCCACACATACCGCAGATACCTTCCCTGCAGTCATGATCAAATGCTACAGGATCTCGGCCTTCACGGGTGAGATTTTCGTTAAGGACATCCAGCATTTCCAGAAAGGACATGTCGGTGGAAATGTTTTGCAGCGTATAGGTTTCAAAGTCGCCCGTGGCTTTGCTGTCTTTTTGACGCCAGATTTCAAGGCTAAGGTCAATACTCTTTGTAGTCATAGTAATTCTCTATTATTTGTAACTTCTCTGGCTGGGTGTAACATTTTCAAAGCTCAGTTCTTCTTTGTGAAGTGTTGGCTCTTTACTTTCTCCCTGATATTCCCAAACCGCAACATGGCTGTAATTATTGTCATCGCGTTTGGCTTCATTCTCTTCGGTCTGGCTTTCTTCGCGCAGATGGCAGCCACATGATTCCTCGCGGGCCAGGGCGTCCCGGATCATGATCTCGGCAAACTCCAGAAAATCGGCGAGTCGACCGGCTCGTTCAAGGGACTGATTGAGTTCTTCCCCGCTACCTGGAATGTAGACATGTTTCCAGAATTTTTCCTGTATTGCCGGGAGCTCAGTCAATGCTTTTTCCAGTCCTTCTTTATCCCTGGACATTCCGCAATGATCCCAGAGCAAGAGCCCAAGTTCTTTGTGGATATCATCAACGGTGATTTTTCCTTCAGGGCCGCCTTCACTATTCTTCAGGAGTTTAGCGATACGATCCTGAACCTGTTTCTCTGCTTGCGGAAATTGTGGATGCTCGGTGTCCACTGCATCCAGGGGTGTGGAACCAAGATAGTTTGCAATGGTGTTGCCAATAATAAAGTATCCATCCGCAAGCCCCTGCATGAGTGCACTGGCCCCTAATCGATTAGCTCCATGATCTGAGAAGTTACATTCACCAATGGCAAACAGACCCGGGATAGTGGTCATCAGGTTGTAATCCACCCACAGCCCGCCCATAGTATAATGAACAGCAGGATAGATCATCATGGGTTCATCCAGTGGATTGGAATCAGTGATTTTTTCATACATCTGAAAAAGATTGCCATATTTTTTGAGGATGGTTGCTTCGCCATCCCGACGGATGGCTTCAGCAAAGTCCAAATACACGGCCAACTGGGTAGAGCCCACACCTTTTCCTGCATCACACTGTTCTTTGGCATTACGGGATGCCACATCACGTGGAACAAGATTACCGAAACTGGGATATTTATTTTCCAGATAGTAATCACGTTCTTCTTCAGGTATTGAGGCTGGTTTTCTAGTGTCACCAGGTTTTTTGGGAACCCAGACCCTGCCGTCATTACGAAGACTTTCACTCATCAGTGTAAGTTTGGACTGATAACTTCCATGAACCGGAATGCAGGTGGGATGGATCTGGACAAAACAGGGGTTGGCAAAACCGGCTCCTTTTTTGTGTGCCCGCCATGCCGCGGTGACATTTGATGCCATGGCATTGGTGGAAAGGAAATAGGCATTGCCATAGCCGCCGGTGGCAAGAATAACTACATCAGCGGAATGGCTGGTGAGTTTACCACTTATGATATCCCGGGTGACAATTCCACGAGCCGTACCATCAACAAGCACCAGTTCCATCATTTCCTGCCTGGTATGCATTGTGACTTTAGCAGCCTTTATCTGGCGGGAGAGGGCAGAGTATGCACCTAACAAGAGTTGCTGACCAGTCTGTCCTCTGGCATAGAAAGTTCGTGAAACCTGCGCTCCACCAAATGATCGATTGGCAAGTGTTCCACCATATTCCCGGGCAAATGGGACACCCTGGGCAACGCATTGATCAATTATATTGTTACTGACCTGTGCCAGCCTGTAAACATTGGCCTCGCGGGAGCGGAAATCTCCGCCTTTAATGGTGTCGTAAAAGAGACGATAGATGGAATCCCCGTCATTTTGATAATTTTTTGCAGCATTGATTCCACCCTGTGCAGCAATGGAGTGCGCACGTCTGGGGCTGTCTTGAATGCAAAAAGTACTTACATCATATCCCTGTTCTGCAAGTGTTGCAGATGCAGAAGCACCTGCCAGTCCTGTGCCAACCACAATAGCTTTGTATTTGCGACGATTGGCAGGGTTGACCAGTTTGGAGGAAAAACGATGATTGTCCCATTTGTCGGCTAAAGGGCCTGCGGGGACATTGGATTTAAGTTCCATGAGTATACCTGTTTCCTGTTTATTGCCCTGTTCCAAAAAGAAAAAGAAGGGGGATGGCACTGAAGATAAGAAGAAAAAAGACGGGAACAACATAGGTTAGACGACTTATCAGTTTGTTGTAACGGGGATGATTCACACCAAAAGTTTGCAGCATTGACCAGAAACCGTGGCTCAAGTGCAGTGCAAGCCCGATAAAGGCGATGAGGTAGAATATGGAAACAAAGAATGAGTCGAATAATTCGCTGATGGTAATACCAATTTTTCCATGATCGCCAAAGGAAACAACAGCAGTATGGATCAGAGCAAACAGCAAAATTAAAAGTCCGCTATAGATCATGGTGCTGGAAGCCTGGGAGTTTTTAACAGCCCTGGTCTGAATCTTGTATCCCTGGCCCCTTGCTTTGCGATTCTGCAGAAAAAGCAAACTGCCTGTTATGGCATGTACTGCAAAAATAAGAAACAGTCCTTTGCTGAAAACTGAAACGATCAGGGGATGGCTGTGCAGCTGATCAGCATATGCTTGAAATAGCTGGGTGGAGTAAAAAAGAGTCGCATTACCGGCGGCATGGCTGCAAAGAAAAAGAACCAGGCAACAGCCGGTTATTGCCATTATTATTTTTTTTCCAATGGATGATTTAAAAAACTGTATAAACCACATAATGCTGAACCAGAAGTTAAGGGGAACAAGTTAAATGATTCTCGATTCTGTAATTGTAAAAGAATTTGAAAAAAATGAATAGCCTTCATTTCAAGTTGTACGATAATTTTTCAAGTGCTATGGTTGCGCAGGAATTGAATACCGAACTATCGTACCAAATGTGCAACAAAAGAGGATGAGACCATGAAATACAAAGGACTTATATTTGATCTGGACGGAACGCTGCTGGACACCCTTGATGATCTTGCCGATGCCGCCAATGCCACTCTTGAACATTTCAGCTTTCCTGTTCACCCGGTGGACAGTTATCGTTATTTCGTTGGGGAAGGCCTGAAAACATTGATGCAACGGATTGTACCGGGTTCCAATGCAACTGATGATGAATTAAATGATTATATGAAAAAGTTTGGTGAAATTTACAGCCAAAACTGGAAAGCACGTTCTGCGCCATATCATGGTATTCCTGAAATGATTGCCTCTCTTTCCGCTGCTGGTTTGCAACTTGCGGTGTTATCCAATAAACCCCATGGATTTACGGAAATGTGCGTGAAAACTTTTTTCCCCGAAAAGCCTTTTGTGTATGTTTACGGACAGCGTGAAGGTGTTCCCAAGAAACCGGATCCTGCAGGCGCACTTGAGCTTGCTGAAAAGATGGGGCTTGGTGTGGAGGAAATCCTGTATGTGGGAGATACTGCCACTGATATGAAGACTGGAAACAGTGCTGGAATGAAGACCATTGGCGTGGAATGGGGTTTTCGTGAACGTGCTGAACTTGAAGAACATAATGCCTGGAGAATTGTATCAACTCCAGATGAGGTAGTATCGTATGCCGTTTAATCCTGCTGATCTTACTCCTGTTGTTCAATACGCAGCACCTCCGGTCATTGGTGCATTTATTGGTTACCTTACGAATAAGGTTGCCATCAAGATGTTGTTCAGGCCGCTTACTGCCAGGCATCTTTTTGGCGTTCGTATTCCCATGACTCCCGGCGTTATTCCATCTAAACGTGGCGATCTTGCTATTAATATTGGCGAAATGGTGGGAAGTCATCTGCTGACCAGTAAAGAAATCAGCAAGGCTCTGGAAAAGAAGAGTTTTCAAAAGACACTGTACGATCTTATTGAAAGTCGGGGTGAGACCCTGCTGCAGAAAGATCTCGGCCCGATAAGTGAGATCATTCCAGAAAAATATCAGAGTTATTATCAGGTTGCAGTTCATGCAATTTCAGATCAGTCCCAGAAGGCCATCCATACCTTTATTGATTCGGATTCTTTTAAAAACATTCTGGACAATTCCATTGACGAACAGTTTGATCGATTGCTGGCCACAGATCTACAGACTTTTTTACCTGGTCAAGATAGAGAGACGGCATACAGGTTCCTGGAAAAAAGTATGGCCAGAATGCTCACAAGCCCTGCCATGGAAGAGTGGGTGGAGAGCTTTGTTCAGCAAAAGGTGTATGGAGCTCTGCAACAGGAAAAAAGATTAACGGATATTCTTCCCGGTTCTATTCAGGAATTAATTGTGACCAGTATTGAAAGTCAGACACCGCTCCTGCTTTCAAAACTTGCCGGAGTTATTTCTGAGCCTGAAATAAGAGATAATATTGTTACTGGAATACGCATGGGAGTCGAATCCTTTGTGGCAGGACTAGGCCCGATGGCAGCTCTTGCCAGTGGTTTTTTGACGCCTGAAGTTGTGGAGACCAAGGTCAGAGAGTATCTGGAAGAAAAGGAAGAAGATATTGTTCGCTGGCTGCAAAATGATGAGGTACAGATTCGTGTGGCCAAGGCGCTACGTGAACGGAGCGTGGAAGTTCTTGCTACACCCCTTGTAAAGATGGTGGGGGATAATCAAAATGAAATGGTAGAGAGTTTTTGCGGCCATCTCAGTGAGCAGTTAACTGCTCTTTTGCAGGAAACTGAAACAACGAATGCTTTTGCCTCCATGGTACGTGATAATATCGAGACTCACATTGATGGCGGCAAACTTCCTTTGGGTGAAATTCTATTTGATTTTGTGGGTGATGAAGGTGTCGCCCGTGGCAGAGTGTGGTTGAAAGAGGAGGTTGTTTCAATCCTCGCTGCTCAGAAAACAAGAAAGACATTGGATTCCATGGTGGAGAGTCTGCTTACGAATTTACTCAGTCATCGTGTTGGAAAACTGGCCAGGCTGCTTCCTGCCGGGGTTCGGGAAGGCATTTATGAATCCATCCGCCAAATGTCTTCTAATCTGCTGGCTGTTGAGGTTCCCGGCCTGGTGGCTTCGCTTAACATTCAACAGATTGTCAAAGAAAAAGTCAACTCTCTGGATTTGATGCGCCTGGAAAGATTATTGCTTTCCATCATGGAAGAACAATTTAAATATATTAATTTATTCGGAGCATTGTTGGGCTTTTTGATCGGCTGTTTAAATTTGTTTTTTTTGAATGTTATGTGAAAAGGAAAAGGATATAAGTGACTCGAAAAACTTACTGATTCGCTTAACGAGTTGAAAGTAAAGAGTATTGAGTCGGTAATGTTACCGATTGGAGCTTGCTGGGTTACTGAATCTCTGTCATATTTTTCTGAATTGGTTATTACAATGTGATCGAGAAGAAAGAGATTTTGCTATTTGCATAAATCACCCTGTAATGGCAGGTAAATAACCCTGCAAGCGCAGGGAATGAAAGCTAAGTAATGCACTGAATAAATTAATATACGAATCAACCCTGCACACGCGGGGAATACGGTATCGAAAGAGTTTGAAGCGAAAGGGCGTTCGAATCTACCCCGCACACGCGACTTGTCTGGTTCATATATACAGTAGTTATGGTGCGGGATTAGTTATGTTCAATTTTGCTGAACAGCCAAATAGTTGAGGTATCCACTGGCAGTTTTCATAGCATGCAAACAGTCGTAATCCGTGATACGTCCCCTATCGTACTCACTAAACAAACATTATTTATGCCCACCATCCAACGCCTCTTTGGCAACAGGTCTTTTATACTGACCCGAGCCAATGATAGCCGGCAAAAACATCGACCAGGGGGTGGTGTAAGGAATCACTTTCAGGCTGCCTGCGTTGACGGGATCATATCCATTGGCGCTGCCGTCAAGATCTGCATAAACCCAGCCTGCTGCGCCAACCATGAACCGCATTGCCACATCAAAGGTACCTTCGGTGTCTATAACCGGTGCGCCAGAGAACACATCGTTTGAATTGCTGACACCCGTGTAAGTTATCGGGTACCAGAACCAGTCGCTGCTCGTGTCAGGACTCGTTCCCGATCCACCGAACCCTACTTGTGCCGTGATCCGTTCAGCCGGCCCATCGGGACCGGTAGCCCCGTTAATATTTAATTCTCCCTTAAAAGTCGGACCAACACGTCCGGACACGGCAATGGTCGATATCTGGGGCATAAGAGTGCTATTGTTAATGCCCCGTCTCGTGCCCCTGACGCATACGTTGTCGATGAAAGGCAGATGTGTGTTGTTGCCTTCATACTTAAAAGCAATATATATAGGATTATTCCCTTTATAAGGAGTTAGATCTATCTTTCGTTCTGTCCAGTTCAGTGAACCACTGCCTAACTCCAGGAGCTCTACAAAGTCGCCGTCAGTGGGGTCTGGACTTCCGGTTGAAATGAAAATTCCGGTGTAATCGTAACCCTCATTTATAATAACAAATTCATCGAACATC
>JAOZQU010000109.1 GCA_029932055.1 Desulfocapsa sp. | reverse complement strand
AATGGCAAACCAAATTCAACCATGAAATGGCATCCAAACAGCCTGAAAAAAAGGCCATGTGGATGAGCAAAGAGCTGGTTGAAAAAGTTATCGAAATTGATGACGCAAAACTGCCACACGAAGCAAAACGTGGTGTTGTTGAAGAAAAATGTCTCACCTGTCATGACGGTGTGGAACAGATCTCCGCATTTCACCCCATCGATACGTATGGCTGTACCATCTGTCACGGCAGTGACAGTCCTGCTTCTGTAATTAAAGCAGATGCTCATAAAAATATGATTTCCGCCCGTTCCATGAAGGGGCAGAGAAATCCGGCCAACCTTCGTATTCTCGAAAAATCCTGTGGCCTTGCCGGTTGTCATGACGGCCATGAACAGGCAGATAAGAATCACGTGTATCGTGTCCGAAGAACTGTTATGGGACTGCAATCTGGTATTTCCGGTGCTCTGCGTTATCAGTACGCTGCCCAGGCATCCAAGTTCTCTTCATTCTCCGGCGTTGGTATGGATGACAATGATTACATCCCAGAGCATCGCGGTGGTGTAGCCAAGATGGACACCCTGCCTGTCTTTTCTGCAAAAGATCTTGAGACTGACGACGATGGTAACATCATCACCACTGATGATATGGGTAACCCCATGCGTATTTCCGGCGAAAATGCCGATTCCCAGTGGCGTAAATCCTGTGCTCGTTGTCACTTCTGGAATGAAGGAAAACAGGCTCCTTCCGATTATCGTGCCCAAGGCTGTGCATCCTGTCACGTTCTGTATGATAATGATGGTTTCTACAAGGGATCTGACCCCACCATTCCAAAAGACGAACGTGGCCATGGTAAGGTTCATCAGGTTACTATCTCCATACCTGCCGAACAGTGTATTCACTGCCATAACCGTGGCGGTCGTACTGGTGTGAGTTATGAAGGTCGTGTTGAGTCCGATTTCTACGGCACTCCTTTCATGGCCGGTAAACACTCCAGTGAGAAATTCCACGGCAAGTACTACAATACCCCAATGATGGACATCCATTATGAGAAGGGTATGGAATGTATCGATTGTCATACCCAGTTCGACACCATGGGTGATGGAAATCTCTACTCCAAGAAACATGAGCAGGCTGAAGTTCGTTGTCAGGACTGTCATGGTACCTACACAGAGGGACTTATCACCACCAAAATTACCGATCCCGATGATCGTGTAATTCGTCTTGGTATGGTATCCCCCAACTATGAGAACAAAGTTGGCGATGAGATGGTTGTTACCGCACGTGGTAACAAATACACCAATGCAAAGATCATTGACGGTGAGCCGGTTCTGCTCTCCAAGTTTGATGGTCGTGAGCATCTGATGCCAATCATCACCAATAAAAAAGGTGTTCATTCCATTCCTCAGCATCAGGAACGTATGGAATGCTGGGCATGTCATGCACGTCACACCTCACAGTGTTACGGTTGTCATGATAACTATGACCAGACCAACAAAGGTGGGGATAAACTCTCCGGGCAGAAATCTGCCGGTAAATGGCCTGAGTTCAGAACCTACGTACGTTACGATACCCCGCTTCTTGGTATCAGTGCCAAGGGACTGGTCAACACCTATGTTCCAGGTTGTCAGGTATTCTTCAATGCGGTTAACGATCGTGGTGAAATCCTAGGTGATTTCGACAACTTTGTTTTCCAGTCTGCTGAAGGCTATTCCTCTGTTGCTACCAACCCTGTCTTCACTCATACCATTCGTACTGAAGTACGTAATTGTGAAGATTGCCATCTTAACACCAAGGCCATTGGCCTGGGTACTGGTCAACTGAGTATCGGCGCTGATCTTACAGGTAAAGACGATGCTATGAAGTATACCTATGAGATGGATAGATCTGGCTTAAGTGCTGCATTTCCGCTTGACGTTATGGCAACCCCTCAGGGTAATCAAATCGCTTCAACGTCTCATGTTGGTGCACGGCCTTTTAACCAGGCTGAGGTGACCCGTATCCTGAAAGTTGGTAACTGTCTTCCATGTCATGACGGCTATGATGATCCAATCTATCAGGATATCTACAAAGCCTATGAAGACTTCCCAAGCAAGTGTAAAAAAGATGAATTCATTAAAAAAGCAACCGCCGCAATTAAATAAAAAGGAGGAGCGTGATGAGTAAAATAAAACTTTCAACAATCCTCACAGCCTGTGGTGCTGGAGCCTTCCTTCTTGGATTGGCTGTCACTCCAGGGTTTGCTGCGGATACGATGGTTAAGGTTGGGGATAAAATGTATCCCCTGAAAAAAGTGGATGATATTTCAGACTTTGCGGATCCAAGGCGCTTTGAGCTGCCAATGCAGGAAGTTGACGGCGAAATGATGAAAGTCACCCCCGAGGGAATTCCCTTTGCATGGGATAAACCTCGTAAACGTATGCTGGAAAAAGAGTATCTTGATGTGAAATTTCCAGTGGATAACGTCTTTGCCGGAAGTAAAGCGGCTGTTAAGGGTGGAGCTTGTCTCTCCTGCCATGAAGGCATTGAAGCAATCTCCGACACCCATGATTTTGCCTGTGTTCAATGCCATCAAGGCGATGACAAGGCAACTGAAATGACAGCAGCCCATAAGGATATGTTTTCCAATCCTTCTGACGGTAAAGTGGTTGCCAAAACCTGTGGAACAACTGACTGTCATGCAGATCAACTCCATAAGGTTGAGACCTCACTGATGGCAACCTCTGCCGGTGAGATCAATGCAACCCGTTATGCCTGGGGCGCGCAGGCGTCCGTTGATGCCATGTACAGTGTGAACGGTAAAGGCGGAACCAAAGTCCTCCCGACCTATGCGGAATCCGGTGAACTGGTTGATGATATGCTGCGTAAAAAATGTCTGCGCTGCCATATCAACTCTCCATCACCAAACCGTCTTGGAGATTTCCGTGCTACCGGTTGTGCTGCCTGTCATATGATTTATACAAATGACGGTCAGACTATCACCGGTGACAAGGCGATTCAAAAGACTCAGACAGCGAATAACGAAGCAAAAGAAAATGATAAGAAACTGAAGACTGATCTTTCAGGTCTTATTTCTAAACGTGGTTATCCAATGAAACATCGCTTAACCACTGCTATCCCTACAACCCAGTGTGTGCGCTGCCATAGCGGTAACCGGGTGGGAACAGAGTACATCGGACTCTTTGAGCATGATTTTGAGAAGATGTATCGTTCTCCCCGTTACAAATGGAATGCACCGCTCGCTCCTTATGGTATTGATCATCACACCCTGATGCCTGATATCCATTACAAGGCAGGACTTGCCTGTATCGATTGTCATACCGGAACTGAAATGATGGGTAATGGCAAAACCATGGCAGCGGCCCACCAGGCCACTGAAGTAACCTGTGACACCTGTCACGGTACCATGGAAGCAGCAGCTCAAACTGCTGCACTTGCAAAAGGTGATGCAGCACTTACCGGTGCAAATGCTAATCCGAACTATAGCGCCAAAGAAGGTGATATGGTGGCGGTAACTGCCAAGGGTACAAAACTTGCCAATGTTGTAAAAACAGACAAAGGCATGGTGCTGACCTCCAAGGTTACCGGTGCGCAGCATGTTATTCCACAGCTCAAAGACATGGAAAAACAACCTGTTGCCCATGCCGTTTCCGGACATATGGCCAACATGGAATGTTCTGCCTGTCATTCAGGCTGGGCATCCCTTGACTTTGGTACCCATCTTATGCGTGAGGATTATCCATCGTATAAGAAGTGGAAACGCTGGCGTGAGCCGGATCCACAGACCCTGAAACTCCTCTAT
Organism: Desulfocapsa sp.; assembly: GCA_029932055.1. Lineage (GTDB taxonomy): Bacteria > Desulfobacterota > Desulfobulbia > Desulfobulbales > Desulfocapsaceae > Desulfocapsa. The sequence goes on along the minus strand of JAOZQU010000109.1, from coordinate 8,066 downwards.
GCCACCCTCGGCTCCAACGTTGGTGACAAGATGCTGACTCCGGATCGTAAATTCAAAGGCATGAAGAAAGATGCATGGCCTGCTGCTGAAGAGATGGATCTCTTAAATGGCGACACCACAGCCGGTATCTGGTTTGGTTCCATGACCATGCGTAACTGGGAAGATGTAATTCTCGGTAAAAATGCTGATGGCAAGGTCTCCATGTTCCGTCCTCAGTATCAATACTTTGTCAGTCACATCGGACCAGATGTTGGAAAACTCCGCATGGCTGAAACTGCATTGAAAAAGAAACTTCTGATGACTTCTGATCCTGATGAACGTTTGAAAGTGAAGCTTGAGCTTCGTGACATGCGTAAACAGGTTAAAGCTCAGATTTTCATGGATTCCGAACTGACGAAAACCAAAGATGGAATGCCGGGACTGGTTATGAACGCCTATTCCCCGCATACTATCCAGACTGTTGGCCGTACATGTGAGCAATGCCATACCAATGGTGAGGCTGCAGGTCTTGGTCGTTCCGTCTTCTATAAGGCCGAGGACACCTGGGTGCCACAGCTCGACTCCGGAAGAGCTGGACTGCCAATGGATTTCCAGATCAAGCAGGTTGTTGCTGAAGATGGAACCCCACTGCAGATCACCACTCAGAAGGGTGCCCGTTTCTTCAACAAAGAAGAGATGGATGGTCTGCTGAAGAAATCTGATGCATATCGAGCTCTGAGATATCAGGATCTGCAGAATCAAAACTTTGCTACTCTCCTTGATCGCAAGGAAGCAACCCTGACTGGTGGCTCCAAGCGTATGGTTAAAAAAGGAGTCTCCAACGGTGATGTCCGTAAAGTTGGTTCCTATTACGACACTGTCCGCTATGGTTTCTGGCAGACTGATCCAATTGTCTTTACCGACGACTACTTTAAAAAAGGTCTGAAAACAAAGACGGGTCAGGCGGTTTGGGATACACCTGTAATTCAGGAAGAAAAGAAGGTGATTGAGGCTGGCTCCAGAACCTACCTCACTCCTGAAAACACTAACTTCAACTGGATACCTGAAGATCAAAAATAAATAGCATATTGATCTGATTCATCCAAGCCGGGGTACTCCATTTGAGTCCCCCGGCTATTTCCATTTTTTCAGGTGTTGGTTTTCAGACTGAGAAAATAATGATATAATCTCTCCACTTATTATTTTCTATTTTGAAAACTGAGAGTTGATCTATTTTTAATTCGAAACAGGAGGAACAGTTCTAATGAAAAAAAAGCAGAGTACCTTGAAATTTGTTGTTCAAATGGCAATGATTTTCGGTCTGATTGTAAGCTTCACTGCGACAACCATGGCTGCCGGCAACGTCAAACGCGGAAAGCGAAAATATGATGAATTTTGCACCCCCTGCCACGGAAAAAATGGACAGGGTAATGGTACCAGGATGAAAGTTGAAAAACTTGATCCTCCGCCAAGAAATCATACAGATGGCAATTATATGAACAGAAGAACAGATGTTCTGCTGTTTAAGACTATCAAAGAGGGCGGGAAATCACAAAATTTTTCCCATATTATGCCCCAGTGGCAGCATATCCTCAAAGATAAACAGATCTGGGACGTTCTTGCCTATGTTCGCTCCCTGGCAAAAGATCCGGAATGGACCGGCACACCTCTTCCGCCTGATCCAAATGTTAAATCCAAGCCGGCGCCCAGTCAATAACCGCAACCTGATACACTTTGATCGTTACCTGGAGATACAACAATATTATGAAGAAGATTTTACTGTGCACTGTTCTGGCGCTTCTTGTCGGTTCCCCTGCCTTAGCTGAAGATACAAAAGATTTTGAATATGCCGGGACAAAAACCTGTAAAAAATGTCACCGCAAGGTATGGAAGACCTGGAAAGAAACCCTGATGGCCGAGTCTTTTACTATCCTTAAACCTGGTGAACGTATTGAAATAAAAATAAAGGCAGGACTTGACCCCAATAAAGATTACACCAAAGATGCAAGCTGTCTTCCCTGTCATACCACTGGCTACGGCAAGCCAGGTGGATTTGTCAGTATGGAAAAAACTCCAGGTATGGTTGGTGTAGGTTGCGAATTCTGTCATGGCCCTGGAAAACAGTACAACAAAGTTATGGCCAAACACAGCCGTACCTATACCGAGGAAGAAGTGGCTCATGCCGGTCTCATTCTCGACCCACTGACAACCTGCCTTGAATGTCATAATGAGAACAGTCCAACAAAAAAATTCCAGGACGCTTTTGATCCTCAGGAACATGACTGGCCAGGTCACGATGAAATAAAACTGAAATATCATACGCCAGAATATCAGGCGAATAAATTATAATAGAGGAAATGACATGAAACGAATCACAGCACTCTTACTGATTGGGATGGCGCTTCTCTGTTGTTTTGCTGCACAGGCCCAAGCAGAAACCGTGGAGATTGAAATTCGAAATTTCAACTTTTATCCGCCTGATCCAGTCATTGATGTTGGTGACACCGTGGTCTGGACTAATAAGATGAACTATGGCCACTGGGTTATTTCCGGTGTTGATATGCGCCATAACAACAAATTCTTTTCCTATCTGCTGCTCAAAGGAACCAAATTCAGCTACACCTTCCGCACCCCAGGGGATTTCCCCTACTACTGCCCTATTCATTCCATGCAGGCAATGATTTCTGTTGTGGGTAAAGCTCCAGCAGAAGGAGAGGCAGCAGAGGAAGAAGGTGGCGAGAAAAAACGTCGACGCAGACGATAATCATCCTATGGAAAAGGGTGTGTCCGGTCTTCTTGCATGCATTATGTTTCTTGTTGCTACCGTTGTAATTGTCCTTTCTCTGGAAAATGGCAATAAACAAACAGCGAAACAGGCTGCTCGGCAATCGTTTCAAACAGCTCTGGGCGGGGTGGGCATGGGAGCAACAACGGTTCCAGCCTGGAATTTTGGCGATTATGATCCCAGGTTACAGCCTGGCGCATATGATCGCCTCTATCCCATCCCCGGTGGCTATTCCTACTCTCCCGACCGGCTGACAATGGTCAGCAGCTTTCAGGTTAAGTAAATAACATCCCCATGCAGCTACATTTTAATCTCTTTATTCAGGCTGTACTTTCCATCCTTAGAAACCGTGACAGAAGTCTTGTTGTTACAGGATGCCTGCTTGCGGTTCTTCTGCCTTTTGTCACAGCCATGGCTGTCTCAGAGGGTGTAAGAGAACAGGCCTCCCTCTCCATTGATAATGGTGCCGACCTCTATATCACAAGAGCACAATATGGTCGCAATGGCCCCATAGCCTTGGATAAGCTCGCTGAATTTGCCGAAATTCCCGGGGTGGTCAAAGCTGTACCACGAATAAGTGGCAGAACCTACCTTGGAGAAGAGCTTGCCGTTGTTGTCGGCATTGATTCCGTGGAGTTGCTGGATAATAAAAACAAGAGAAAAAACCTTTCCTCCGGTGAAGTGCTGATTGGTCACGCACTTGCTGAACGCCTGGAGCTGAAAAAAGGTGATGAACTTCGATTCTTTCTTTTTCCAGCCATGCCTTTTAAAATCGTTGATTTCATTGATGGTGATCTCTCCATCTGGGCGTCATCGCTGGTACTGCTCACTTTCAACGATGCTGCCACAATTTTCAAACTCCCGGGCTTTGCCTCGGAAATCCTTCTCTACTCTCGTCCCGGCACCGAAGCTAACATAGCAGAACATCTCAGCTCTTTAGGCAAACCCTGGGATATGATTCCTCCTTTGCGTATTCAGACTAAATCCATTGTAAACCAATATATCAATCGTGGCTTTGACCTGCAGGCAGGAGTCTTCTTCCTGTTTTATCTCACCGCCTTTGCCCTCTCTATTCCAGCCCTGTTAATCCTTTCCGGGTTTGGTAGAGGCGCACGCAGAAAAGAAATCGGTATCCTGAAAGCTACTGGCTGGCAAACCCTTGAGGTACTTGAGATGACCTGCATTGAAAATATCCTGCTCGCACTTCTGGGCAGTATGCTTGCTGTTGTCCTTGCCATGCTCTGGTTGAAGGCGTTCAATGGGATCGGCATAGCACCACTTTTTATCAGTGGCATCAGCTGGATTCCTGAGTTTAAGGTACCTTCTCTGTTTACCCCCATGCCCGTCCTTTTTTCTTTTTTGTTCGGAATTGTCCTGACCATGCTAGGTACTGTCATCACCACCTGGAAAACGGCTATAACTCCACCACTGACCACGATGAACTAAAACTGGAAAATCATGGATTATCCCAAACAAACACCAGCCATTCTTCTTTTCTTAATTCTTCTGCTGGGTCCCGTCTCTCTTTTTGCAGGGAACGATGCAAAACGTGGGGGCAGGGTCTATCAGCAATATTGCACCCCCTGCCATGGCCAGGAAGGAAATGGTCGTGGCCCAAGGGCAAGAAATGAAGCCCTGCAGCCGCCACCACGAAATCATACCAATGGTTTCTATATGAATATGCAAACTGATATCAGGCTGTTCAAAGTGATCAAGTTTGGCGGGTATGCGAACAATCTCTCCCATATTATGCCGCAATGGAAACATATCCTGAAAGACAAGGAGATTTTTTCAGTCGTTGCCTTTATCCGTACCCTTGCCAAAGATCCTCCTTATGAAGCTTCAACAAATGTAAACTGGGAAAAGAATCCATATGCAGGGGATGAGCGTCAAGATCTGAAAGAGAGTCTGACACGATGAGTGAACCGGTTCTCAAAGCTGTAAATCTTAATAAACACTACTCTCTTGGCCGCGGCCATGAAGTATGGGGATTAAAAGACGCAAATCTCAGTATAGAAAAGGGAAGCTGGCTAGCAATCAGCGGCCCTTCCGGTTCCGGAAAATCAACCCTTCTCGCCATTCTTGCTGCTCTTGATCGCCCAACTTCCGGAGAGTTGTTTTTTAATGGAGAAAACCTGAGCAGTGCCAACGATGTGCGGCTGGCACATTACCGCAAGAAAAAAATTGGAATTGTCTTCCAGGAATATCAACTCTTTGAAGAGTTAAGCGCTCTTGAGAATGTAAGCATGCCACTGGTTGTGACCAACTTGAATAAAAAGCAACGACAAGAGAGAGGTATGGCACTTCTTGAAAGTGTTGGCTTGGCCGACAGGGCACCGCATCAGCCACGTCAGCTCTCCGGTGGTGAGCGGCAACGTGTTGCCCTTGCTCGTGCGCTTGTCCATGATCCGGAAATCATCTTTGCCGATGAACCCACCTCTAATATCGATAAAAAAGCAGCAGATTCGGTAATGAAGCTTTTCCATTCTTTTAACAAAAGAGGAAATACTCTGGTCATTGTCAGCCACAGCCAGGAACTTGCAGAAGCGGCTGAGAGACAGCTTTATATGGACGCCGGGAGAATAGTCTCATGATTGTCAATCCCTGGACAGTTTCCGCATTGAGTCTGGACACGGTCTCTGCAGGCCTTGGCCTGATAACAACAGGACTTGCCGTAAAACAACTTGCAGCATCCTGGCGGACAAAACAGGAAAGCGGGGAAAAACTTGCCGCCATCGAAGATGGCCTCTATCTCCTCTTCTGGCTGGGCACGGTTTTTCTCCTCCTCAGATTCCTTTCCTGGCCGTTTTTCTACCTCACGCTCCATTCATTAATTGACGAAATTAGCGGTGCCATGTGTATTTTCGGTGTTCGCAATCTCCAGCCCACGCTGAGCCGGGTGCTGGAGATTACAAAACCCTTATTGTTTTATGCAGGCCTGGTGTGGCTGCTTGTCTTCAGGCTGGAAAGATTCGGCAACAGGGCAGGATCGGAATCCATTGCACGGAAGAGCAGCCTGATTCTTCTCTGTATCTGCTGTATTGCCGGGCTTGTTGACAGTTGCGGCTCTGTTGTCCTCTGGCTTCGAAACAACGCAGAACTTGCTGTTTCCTGTTGCACTACAGTCACCGACATACCCAGTCGTTTCACTGTCTGGGTTCCTGAATCGCTCTTTGGTTCTGAGTACGAGTCCCTGCTCTGGATTTTGTATTTTTTAAGTAATGCAATACTTGTCCTGGCAGCTCTCTTTGTCCGCACCCGTCTGACAAAAAATATCACCTCAGGCTATTCTTTTCTCTGCCTGCTTGTTCTCGTACTTATAAATTCCGTGGTTGGAACCTTTGCCTTCATAGAGGTAATTTCTCCGCGTCTCATGGATCTGCCTTTTCATCATTGCCTTTATTGCCTTGTACAAAATGTCCTGGATGCACCCATTTTTGTTGCCCTTTTTGTTCTTGGCAACTCCATTATCGGAGCGATTTACCCCATGTGGCTACTGTCGATACAATGGGCTGAGGAATCTGCGTTACACTCTCTTATTTCCAAACTCCTGCTTCTCGGTGCTCTGTGTCTGAGTGGCTCCATTCTCATGGTATCTACTCATCTTCTATTCTAATGGACATGAATGTCAGTTAAAAATTTTGAGTTAAAAGTTAAAAATTGAAAGATAAAGACATACAGCAAAAGCCCTTGAACAAACTGTTCCTGATAATTCTCTTTTTTCTTGTCCTGATTCTGATTGCCTGGGTTTCGGGAAAAAACAGACAGGCCAGTGAAACATGCCGCCTGGATGGAACAAGGATTGCGCCCATTACTCGAGTTGCTCTGGTTGATAGCAATGGAGAAGAATTTCTTTTCTGTTCACTGTGCTGCGCAAAAAACTGGCTGGATAAGCACAAAGAGGTGCTTCCTGAACTGAACAATGGAAAGGCAAGCCTCACCGTTGTTGATGAAATTTCCGGACAGGAAATCGATGTATCCCTTGCCTATTGGGTACAAAGCGAATCATACAGCAGGCGGGAGAACAAATGTCAGGTGCATGTGTTCAGTGATAAACAGGCTGCTGCCAGATATCTCCGCCAGCACCAGGGCAAGGAACTTCCAGGATATCTTGCCGGACTTGGCCTGCAGCTTTCCTGGGCAGCGGATTTCACCCTTGAAAATATCCATGGGAAGGGACAGAGCTTATCCGGGTATCAGGGAAAAATTGTTTTTCTTCGTTTCTGGAGCCTCAAAAACCCTTTTGTAGCCACTGACTTACAAAACCTGCAGGAAGCCCATGAACGATTCCAGAAACAGGGATTTACGGTTGTTGCAGTGAATGTGGAGGACGCGAGAGAGGACGTTGTGAAATTTATGGAGACATTGGCCGTCAGCTTTCCTGTCCTGCTGGATCCGGATGGAACAGTTGCCGACCTTTACCAGGTAACAGGATTTCCCACAGGTTTCCTATTGGATCAATCCGGTATTGTAGAATCCAGCACCGTTGGTGAGTTGACTGCTGATGTGCTGGAGCCTTTTATATTTTCACTACGATAGGAGCATTATATTGTTTCTATGTAACTATTCAGCATGTTGCTGTTAAGGCATATTATTTTAAAAAGCACGTCATTCCCGGAAACTACCCCGGACAAGCCCGAGTGTAGTTATCGGGAATGACGGATTTCATGAAGTCTTAGTCAAAAAAATACAAAATTCAGTATTACAAAATTACCTAGAATAGTTACGTTTCTATTAGTATAATGCAGTACTATTTAAACGTTTACTTAACAACATAACCCTAAAAGGAGAAAAAATGAAAACACAATTCAAAACAATAGCATTAGTCTTGGCATTTGCATTTATCTGTGTGGGAGCACAATCTGCCCTGGCCTTTGATGCCAAGTACAAATACACTATCCCAACGATGACAACTCAGGAGGATATTGACAAGGTAACCGCTTTTATCAACGCATTACCCGGTATTGTGGAAATAACCATCATGGAGGACGATCATGCAGTAATTGTCTTTTTTGACGACGAAGAGCTGGACGACGAAAAAATGCAGCTCCGTATTCCCATGAAGAAAGAGCTGGGATACCCAGTGACTGAGTTTGATATTCTGTACGAAGATCCAGACAAAAGAAATTAGTGAGAGCTCCCCAGCCCCTCACCTGCAAGTGATTTGGCCACCCCATATAGAAAAAACTATTATGTGCCGGCCAAATCACTCACATGTGAGGGACTGGAAAACTCTCACAATAGACGAAGTAGCTTGTGCTACTTCTCGTCTATCTCGGAATTGCTGGTTACACCGCAGAGC
>JAOZQU010000330.1 GCA_029932055.1 Desulfocapsa sp. | reverse complement strand
GGGCAAAAGAAGCAATCCAGGAAGGAAAAGACTGCGTTAAAAGAATGCTTCCTGAAATTGAATATATTATGGATTTAACCTGAACAAATAATGTTCACAAAAAACCGCAATCGATGCATCCATAGAAAACGAAACAAGCCACTCGGTGTCCTTGAGCTTATTGCCATTGCCCTTGGAGGGATGATTGGGGGCGGTATTTTTACCGTTCTTGGGATTTCTGTTTCAATGGTTGGTGTGTTTACCCCGGTGGCCATTACCCTTGGGGGAATTATGGCTGCTCTGGCTGCTTATTCATATGTCAAACTGGCTGTATATTATAAAGACGAAGGGGCCACATACTCATTTTACAAAAGAACCTTTCCAGATTCTCATTTTGCCGCAGCCCTCATCGGCTGGTGGGTCGTGTTTGGTTATATCAGTACCCTTGCCCTGTATTCCTATACCTTTGCCTCATACGCCATTAGTGATTTTTCCTTTGCTGATAACGAATGGGTACGAAAGGGAGTCGCCGGAAGTGTGATTCTTGTTTTTACCCTTGTCAATATCTGGAGTGTGAAGGGGATGGGGAAAATAGAAGATATCATGGTCTACACCAAAGTGGTGATTTTGATTGTCATCTCATTTGTGCTGGTGAATCACAGCCAGACAAGCCTTCCATTATTGCTGCAGAATAGTCATGAAACAAGCATATTTTCTATAGTAATTGTTGCCTCAATCACTTTTGTAGCCTATGAAGGATTCCAACTCGTTATCCATGCTATTAATGAGATGGAAAATCCTGAAAAAAATATCCCCAAGGCCATCTATTCTGCCATATTTCTCACTATTCTGATCTATGTTGTTATTTCCTTGGGGGCTATCCTGGCGCTTCCTTTTACAGATATAATAGAAAATAAAGAGTATGCACTGGCTTCCGGTGCCGGAAACATACTGGGACACTGGGGAACAAATCTCGTTATTGTGGGAGCATTGCTGGCAACCAGCAGTGCCATCAGTGGAACTCTTTTCGGTGCTTCAAGGCTTATGGCAGTTATCGCCAAAGACGGTTATTTGCCCAGACTTTTGTCCCGGAAAAATAAGACTATTCCTGTTTATGCCATCCTCTGTATGGCAACATTTGCCTTTTTTCTGGTGTTTATTGGGAGCCTTGAGCTGATCCTTGAATTTGGCAGTATAACATTTCTACTGGTCTCCCTGCTTATGGCCTATGCCAATTTTAAGATCCGTAAGGTAACGGAGTCCTCTTTTATCCTCACCGTGCTGGCTTTTGCAGGACTCACATGCGGGATGGTTTCTATTATAGCTTATGAACTGAAACACCAACCTCAACAGCTGATTTTTATCACCGGGCTGTATATTCTTTTAACAATAAGTTCATGGGGATATTCAAGGGCGAGAATAAAAAAAGTGGAGTTATTTACAGAGTAATCCAATTGAAGAGGAATCTCTGTATCATCATAGAAGGCCAGAGGCCGTATCCAATTCCTTTTTCCTGGATCTTTCTCTGAAAACACATCGGGATAAGGCCTGATTTTATTTGTAGTGTTGCATTGGTTCAATTGTTGGAGCATCTTATCCTGCCAGTAATTTTACCGCCATTCCTCCTAACACAATAATCATCAGGCAATTACGAACTTTTTCAAGACGAGATCTGAATCGTGTTTCATCGCTCATTTTACTCCCCAGACGTTGCATAATCCCATCAGCGACAAGAACGTAACCAACATCAAAAAGCAGCCCTATACTTACCAGCACCCCTCCAAGCAGAATAAATTGAAAAAACAACGATCCTTGCTCAGGAGATGTGAACTGAGGAAGTAACAGGCTACAAAACAATAATGCCTTTGGGTTTAATAAATTGGTAAGAAAACCACGCAGCATATCAGAACCTGCTGAAGATGCAGTTATGGGTGCACCTGTTTCTTTTAGTGGGGTTCGAATTATCTTCCATGCCCAAAATAGCAAATATCCCGCTCCGGCAACACGTACAATATTCTGAAAACTTGGGTACGTTACAAAGAGTAGTGCCAGTCCCAACCCCGATCCTAAAACGTGCAAAGCGCGTGCAAAGGCGATACCAGTAGCGATGCTCAGGCCAGACCGTCTGCCTTGACTGGCTGAAACGGCCAGGACGAGAGCCATATCAGGGCCTGGCGATAAATAAACTGCTATTAGTGCGGTAATGTATAGATATAATAGGGTCGGTTCAATCACGGTTATGATCCTCTGGTAATATGATTTTATTGCAAGCAGTATACCGATATCATCTTGAAATTGTCTTGCTTTATTGCGGGGAATATGGGAATAAAAGAGAAGATTCTTTTAAGAGGAGATCATATTGAGAAAGAACCTGCCCGAAAAGGAACTAGACGCCACAGACTATGCTCTTTTGGCGTTAGTGCAAGAAGATGGGCGCATATCTAACGTCAAAGTGGCTGAAACTCTCTCGCTGAGCGAAACACCGTGCTGGCGACGACTCAAACGTCTTGAGGATAAAGGTTATATTGATGGCTATCAAGCCAATCTTAACCGGCACCAGTTAGGTTTTGGAGTTTTAGCTTTGGTACAGATATGTTTTGCCAACCACACTGATGAAGCACCGTCACAATTCGAAAAGGCAGTGCGAAGTATTCCAGAGGTGCTTTCCTGTCATAATGTTACAGGGGAGGCAGACTATTTTCTCCAAATTGTAGCCCAGGATTTGGTGGCATATGAACAATTTCTTCGAAAGGTACTGCGTAAGTTGCCAGGCGTTACGTCTATCCAGTCAAGTCTCTCTTTACGGGAAATAAAACATTCAACACGGTTGCCTTTAGGTGGTATTTGTCAGACCTCAAAAGCATGAATGCAGTTTATGCCGTAACTTTAATGTGCTAACACCAGTGATAAACGGTACGGTACTAAAATCCTCCACTGGGATGAAACATACACTAATGCAGCTTCGTTATTCCCCCATAAAGAACTAAGGTAATGTAGAAAAAAAGACAAGCAGAGGTGCGTGGTGGAAATATTGACCATTTCCGGATAAAGGGATGGGTTGACCTTATTCCCGATTCTTCTCGAAATAAATTTCTTCGCGTTATATGATCATGGCTGAATCATCTTTAACAGGATTTTTGGAAAGAAATATGAGATGGCC
>JAOZQU010000108.1 GCA_029932055.1 Desulfocapsa sp. | reverse complement strand
ACCTGAACAGTTACGCATAATTTATTTAAAGAGTACACATAATGAGTAATTCCGAGCCGATCACAGAAAAACCACTGGATTTTATCAGGCAGATTGTCACCGAAGATCTAAAAACCGGCAAGCATCCCACTCCGGTTACCCGGTTTCCGCCGGAACCAAACGGCTTTCTTCATATTGGTCACGCAAAATCCATTTGTCTCAATTTTGGTATTGCCAGTGAATTCAATGGTCGTTGCTACCTGCGTTTTGATGACACCAACCCGAGTAAAGAAGAAACAGCATATGTGCAGGCTATCAAAGAAGATGTGAAATGGTTAGGCTTTGACTGGGGAGACAATCTTTTTTATTCCTCTGACTATTTTGACCAGCTCTACGACTTTGCACTGGATCTCATCCGCAGAAAAAAAGCCTTTGTCTGTGACTTAAGTGCAGACGAAATGCGGGAATACCGTGGTACACTCACTGAACCTGGAAAAGAAAGCCCGCACAGAAATCGTACTGTGGAGGAAAACCTGGAACTTTTCCAAGGCATGAAAAACGGTGACTTTTCTGAAGGCAGCCATGTGCTGCGTGCCAAAATAGACATGGCATCTCCCAACCTCAACATGCGCGATCCGATAATCTACCGGATCATGAATCTCCACCATCATCGAACCGGGGACAAATGGTGTATTTACCCCATGTACGACTACACCCATTGCCTCTCTGATGCCATTGAGGAGATCACCCATTCCCTCTGCACCCTTGAGTTTGAGGATCACAGACCACTGTATGACTGGGTACTGGATACTCTTGAGACACCTGTCCATCCACAGCAGATAGAATTTGCCCGTTTGAACCTTACGTATACCGTGATGTCCAAGCGCAAACTCATGCAACTGGTTCAGGACGGCCATGTAAGTGACTGGGACGACCCCCGGATGCTTACTGTCTCAGGGCTTCGACGCCGTGGATATACCCCGGCGTCCATCCGTGACTTCTGCAAAGAGATAGGCATAGGTAAAAAAGAGAGCTGGATCGACATGGGTGTTCTGGAAAACTGTGTACGCAATGATCTTAACATTACAGCTCCCAGGGTTATGGGGGTGCTCGATCCTCTTAAGGTGGTTATTACAAACTACCCTGAAGGAACAGTTGAAGACATTGAGGCCAAGAACCATCCACAGAATCCGGAAATGGGATCACGCACACTTCCCTTTTCACGTGAGATCTATATTGAACGTACTGATTTCATGGAAAACGCGCCAAAGAAATTTTTCCGCCTTGATATCGGCCGTGAAGTTCGTCTCCGCTATGCCTACTTTATTACCTGCGTATCAGTGGTAAAAGACGAGGACAGCGGAGAAGTAATAGAACTGCATTGCACCTATGACCCTGAGACCTATGGCGGCAATGCTCCTGATGGACGCAAAGTAAAGGGTACCATCCATTGGCTCTCTGCTGAGCAGGCAGAAAGATGTGAAATCCGGATGTATGATCGACTCTTTAAGGTTGAAAACCCGGATGCGGACAAAGATGTAAACTTCAAGGAACACCTGAATCCCGACTCTCTCACCTCTTTAAACAACTGCCTGGTGGAACCCTCTCTTGCTGATGCAAAACCCGGTACATGTGTTCAGTTTGAACGGCAGGGCTATTTTTGTATTGATTCCAGGGATTCCAAACCGGGTGCGCTGGTCTTCAACCGAACCGTTGGCTTACGTGATTCCTGGGCTAAAAGAAAAAAGTGAGTGATACATTATCGTTTTCTGATTGAAGCGCCGGTAATCTCTAAAGAAACGAATAACTGTGTCGTTGCGTTGATCCATACTGATTGCTGCTATGTTCATTCTGATTCTCCTGTTTTGTTGCACTGGTAAACGCTGATAGCGTCGTAAAAAACTCCATCTGCCTCGTTGCTGCAAAATTTAAGTCGGAAATCAAATAAAGTCGTTTCTATCTGGTTTAGAATTCATATGCCAGTTGCGTTGTAAATGTGTTGGCATTTTCATCTGTCCCGCCATCACTCAAGTCATAATCAGTATCATAAAAATATTCCACGGTAAGCACAGTTGCAGGAAAAATTTCAAATGATGCGGCTGCAATATACCTGGTCTCCGGCAATCCAAGCTCTACCGCCTCATCAGTCCCTTGGACACCAATGGCAAAATGAGAGTGAATATCAACAAGTTCAAATTCATACCCCAGCTCCATATTCCATGCAGATGGCTCAGCAGTATAAAGAGTCTCTGGATCAAACGTGCCTGCATCATCAAAATTATCAAGGGCTGTCACGTACTCAGCAACAATCATAGCAGAGCCAAAAGTTGCAATGGCATGCACACCAAGACCATCAACCTGATCCCGAACAGTGTCTTTGCCAAGTTCATCATTGAAATAGTCATTAATCCCGCCGGCATCTGCAATATTGCCAACGTAGGAAATTCCTGCGTCTATTGCCATACTATCATTTTCAAAAGCATAGCCAAACTGTGCACCATAGCCTTTAACGACACTTGATCCACCGTCGTCTTTCATTCCATTGTATGCAAAAACACCACCATACATTCCTGCTGCTTCAAAACCAACTTTCATTCCAAAATCACAGATTTCACCAATTTCAAGGGTAAACGGATCTTGAATCATATTTGTTTCAAAATTGCCGAATGGAACATACAGCTTTCCAACCGCAGCACTCAGTGGAAATTTTTCATAATTGCCAATTTCAATGTATCCTTCATCAATAATTATATGATCATCCTCTTCTCCTCCTTCGTATAACGCAAGAAGGCTCCCCCTCACCCACTCGTTTACATTAACATCAAGACCAAGCTCAACAGTTGCCAGAACAAACTCGTTAAAATTATTCCCTTCAAAATCATCTCCGGCAGCAAATTCCCCTTCAATCAAACCGGAAAGAGTGACATAATCGTTAATAGATTGCCCCCCTTTTTCAGCCAGCTGTTTTGCAATTTCCTCTTCAATAACTGAGCGACTGTCAGCCCTGGCCTTATCACTGATCCTGGTATCATTTCCCGTTCCGGACGATGCACCTGACAATACAGCGTGCCCATTTTCAAGCTCGGCAATACGCCTGGTGAGCTGTTGATTTTGATAAATCAGCTCCTGTACCTGCCGTTTAACTGTTTCCATATCAGTGGCAGCACCTGCAAAAGCAAAGTTTCCACCGAGCAGACAAATCATTCCAGTTGCCAGGGCAGTCTTTTGGTAAAATTTCCTCATTTCATCCCTTCCTTTTTCTTTAGTTATTCAAATAAAATTTAGCCAAGACTAACTTGTCAGGCAAAAAATAAATGCTGCTTCAATCTCTTGCAACAGCATAGGTTACAGAAACAACAGTCTCAGTACTCGTCCGGTATTTCCAGATCCGAACAAAACACTGCCCAATGTTTCAGATGGTGCAACTATTTAGCACTGCCTAACTTATTTGTCAACACTAAAACCCCACTAAACAAATATTATTTTGAATTCAACGACGTTCGATCTCGCAATTGTTCCCAATTAAGGGCTCATTCAAAAATAAGTTCGAAAAAAGATCAAGGAGGAACAGATTGAAAACAGTTTCCTTGGTGCTACCGGCCGAGCGCTGGAACCCATTACCAAGTGGGCTGGATTTGACTGGAAGCAGATCAGGGATTATTATTTGTCAGACATTCCTGCATTGAGCAAACTCTTGACTTTCCAGAAAAGCTTCTGTATTTATTAATTCATATTTTCAGGTTCCATAAAGTGGATGAAGAGGGAACCCGGTGTAAATCCGGGACGGGCCCGCCGCTGTAATCGGGGACGAAAGCTGTACCATGTCACTGGTCAAAAGACCGGGAAGACACAGCTGTAGAACGATCCGAAAGTCAGAAGACCTACCTGAAAAACAACACAGAAAACTCCGTGGACAAGAAGTTTTCTATTGTAGTATCTGTGGATCAGCCAGGGCATCCCGGATCAATTTCAATTGATCCGGGTTTTTTTATGCCCAATGCTTTTGCAGCCATTTTTGTAGATCATATTCAGGATGCAGCAAATGAAAATGGAATCAATTTGAAATAATTTTTCTAATTTACAATAAACACTATATGAACAACACACTCTACATAGTCGGTGTCGGCCCCGGAGATCCGGATTTGCTTACATTCAAGGCACATAATGCCTTGAACGACTGCACTGTTATTGCCACACCAAAAGGTTCAAGAAAAGGCACATCCACGGCATTGTCAATTATACAACAGGCTGTGAAGTTGGAGGGGAAAACGATCCTTGAACTCCACTTTCCCATGAAAAAGGTTCGAATGGGGGAGAAACCAGATAAAGAAGTGGAAAAAGGCTGGCAGGATGCGGCTGATACTGTCCTTGCCAATCTGGATGCAGGAAATGATGTCGCCTTTCCCACACTTGGCGACCCTGCCATATACTCTACTGGCTATTATCTCCACCAGACAATTATTGAAATACGCCCGGATGTCAGGGTTGTTTTTATACCGGGAATTTCGGCTCTCAGCTCATGCTCCGCCGCCACATCCATACCAATCTGTCTAGGTGATGACAGGCTTGCTGTTATTCCGGCAACATTTAGTTCAGACAAGCTCAGAGAAACTCTTCTGAGCTTTGATACCATCGTTTTGATGAAGGTGCATAAGGTCATTAACGAACTAAAAGAATTGCTTGCAGACCTTGATTTACTGGACAACGCAGTTCTGGTTGAAAAAACCGGTATGAAAGAAGAAAAAATCTATTCTGATCTCAGCAAACTGACAGAACCAGTTCATTATTTCTCTACTATTATTGTCCGCAAACACTTACTGTAACAGCAGCATGACCACGGCTAACAATAATTGCAAAGCGTTAGACAACGCGTAAGTCGCTGCATAAAGAAATATATTAATTTCGGGTAGTAGCAATCCCCTTAAAGTATTCTTTACCATCATATTTCTCCCTTGCGTGACGCAACCGCATCACATAAGGGAGAAGTAAGTAGTTTGCTTAAAAAGAAAATTTCAATGCCGTAACCACATTTAAACCGGGATTATTATAAAAATCATCCGTATTCAGATGGCTGCGATACTCTTTATCAAACAGGTTTTCCACATTAAGTGTTAATGTAATATCCTGCAAACCGGCATAGTCAAAACTCACTCCGCTACGAATGCTGCACAGTGCGTATCCAGGCGTTTCTTTTTCGCCGGAAGCGACATGGCCCTGATGGTCATATATGGAACTGCTGAACTCAACCCAGTATTTCATTCCTTGTGGTGTCACGTCCTGCCAGCGCACACCAAGTACGCCATTAAGTGGTTCTATGGAGTTAAGATACTCATGACTGCCACGATCACGACCTTTGACATAGGCCAGATTGCCAAATAAAATCAAACTTTCCAATACATCAAATTCAAGAGAACCATCTATTCCATACAACTCGGCATCGGAAACATTGACATACTCCCGGGTTTCCATTCCGGCAAAAAGTTTACCGGTATTGGCAAGATCAATATAGTCATCCACCCGGTTATAAAACGCACTGAAAGATCCGCGCACCCTGGGGAAATCCACCTTGGTTCCCACATCTACATTATAGGAGTATTCAGGCTTCAGATTCGGATCACCAATAATCATATAGCTGCTGCTGCGTGTTGAATAACGCTCAAAAATATCCGGTGCTCTGAAACCGGAAGAAAGATTGGATGTTAAATGAACATTTCTATTTAAAGCATACAGCAAACCAAGATTAAAGGTTGCGGCATCATCTGTTTTTCGTTCGAAAGAATTGACAGACGTTTTTGATTTAACAATCGTACGGCCATCATCGCCATACACATCAGTTCTAAAAGGCACATCCTGGGCATCAGCAACAAAATAGTCATAGCGCAGACCGGCCAGCATAGTAATATCCTCGGTCACGCTTATATTATCCTGTCCATAAATGCCAATATGATCCCGCTCGGCATTGGGCAGGGACTTAAAAGTGATTGCCTTGACATTCTTATTATTTTTGTCTTTTTTAGTGAATATCTGTTCATCAGAATCATTCTCCTCATGAATCAGTTCAAGACCTGCCACAAGAAGATGGGAATTATTCAAATCAATGGAAGTCTGCATGGAAGAACCAAGAACAGAAGTGTCCATACTATTCCATTTTAACTTGTACACCGGCTTTTCGGCACTGTGGATATTGCCTTCATATATTCTTTTCTGATCAACATACCAGCCCTTGACCTGCACATCACGAAACAGCCCAATATTCCAGCCATGATAACCAAGTTTATAAGTGTTTGTATCAAATTGAGTAAAATGTGACCAGGGAGCATTAGCCTTTTTTGTTACTCCCATATCATCGATATTGTTACTTCTAAATGCAGCACTGATCACATGATCATCATTGAGTTGATAGCGGGTTTTGAAATCCACATTCCAGCCGTCGAACTGGCTGTTTTTTACCGTATTCCCGCCACCATCTTCATAATCATCAGCATCACGTTTTGATATGGCAAAATTCACTCCCAACCCATAGCCGCCGCCGCTGATATCATAGCGGCCATATGTCCCGTTATCTACAGAAGAATATCGACCTTCAATACTGTTCTGGAAAACCCATCTTTCCTCTCCGTAAAAATCTGGGGTTTTCGTTATTACATTTACGACCCCGCCAAGGGCATCAGTTCCATAAAGTACTGACGCAGGCCCCTTTACCACCTCTATTTTTTCCACGTTTGAAACATCTACAAAAGGAACCAGAGGTGAACGTCCGGCCCAGAGATTATTTTCCCGATCCCCATCAATTAAGACCAGAACCCGGTTTCCGCCCATGCCGCGAATAACCGGAATCACATTCCAGAAACCGGCACCGGCCACAGAGACACCTGGCAGTGATTCCAGAGGCTCTGCAACGGTGGCAGGACTGTTTATTGTCAGGGACTGTGAGCTGACAACTTCCACCGGGGTGGGCACATCAAAACTTTTTTCTTCCAGCCGGGTAGCAGTAATAACTATATAATCAAGAACTGCGGGCTGATCATTGACAACAGTTGCACAAGCGAGCGATGAAGACAATAGACACAGCCCTCCCCCTGCCCCCAAAAACACCCTTTTACCAAAACCTTGTTCGCATAAAGCCATAATACTCCTCCTTTCCATGGACAGGAACTGATCGTAAACAAACAGAAACCCGAACCATTTTTGTTATGATTCGGGCTGCCCTGACTCTTCCACGAATACCTTGGTCATTGTCTCTGATCCACGGAGACAATATTTATAATTTCCAGACAGGTTTTCTGACTCCCGGTCAATCCATCCTTGCCGCGCCTTCCCAACATAGTGTCAGTGGCTTATTTGCGGCATTCGTCCCCGGTTACAGCGGCGGGCCCGTCCCGGATTTGCACCGGGTTCCCTTTACGCTCGTTTTAGAGCATCTGAAATTTTCGTAACAGTATAATTTATTTTTGTTATATCCCTCTTTTTGGGGTTACCAGTGTTGTTTTGCCAACCGTGTGAATCTCAACAGATAAGCCATATAATTCAGACAGATTTTTTTCAGACATCACCTCAAAATCACCGAAGGCAAGAATTTTTTCTTCCTGCATAAGCACAAAGCGATTCGCAAAACGCAAAGCAAGATTAACATCATGCATGGTTATGATGGTTATCAGTGCTTTCTCCACAGTTTCCCTGACGATGATTTCCATCACCTCAAGCTGATTTTTCATATCGAGACTACTGGTTGGCTCATCAAGTAAAAGAATTTCAGTTTGCTGCACCAAAGCTCTTGCCAAGGCAGTTTTTTGCAATTCACCGCCACTTAATTTATGCAGGGGACGCAGAGCCAGAGATTTAAGTTTCAATTTTTCAAGAATCCCAAACACAATTTCTTCATCCGCATTAGCTGATTGGTAGCGAACATACGGGGTACGCCCCAGCAAAAGAAAATCACATACTGTCAGATCACTAAGTTGCTGCTGCTGCGGCACAAAGGCGATTTCCATGGCAAGTCGGCTCAGGGAAAGCTTGTGAAGATTATCGTTATTTAAGAAAACTGCACCACTGTCAGGTTTAAAAAATCCTGCAAGCAGGTTAATCAGTGTTGATTTCCCTGCTCCGTTCACTCCAAGAATTGCATAAATGAATCCCGGCTGAAATGTACAGCATATCTCCTGTAACACTGACTGACTACCATAGGAAAAGGAAAGATTTTTAATCTCCATTACCATGTTCCGCTCCGTCTGCGACTAAACAAAAGAAGGAGAAAGACCGGTGTTCCAAGAAACGAAGTAATGACACCTGCCGGTAAAACAACCGGATCAAGAAGAGCCTGACCAAGAAGGTCTGCAAAAAGAAGCACGAGAACACCCAAAACAGCAGCCAGAGGCAAAAGATAGCGGTGATCAGACCCAACCAGGCGACGAGCCATATGGGGGGCAATAAGGCCGACAAAGCCTAAGATGCCAAAGAATGTTACTGTTGCAGCCGTTGTAAGCGATGCCATGAACATGGATACAAAACGTAAGCGTTTAACATTGACACCTAAGCTTTGAGCAACCTCGTCACCTGCCAGCAGTGCATTATAGGCGAGACGATTGGAGAAAAAATAGAGCGTCGAAACAACGGTGACACATCCTATCAGGTATAGTTCAGGCCACGAAGCCCGGGCCAGGTCACCAAAAGTCCAGTGAACAATCATCGCAAGCTGCGTTTCATCTGCAAAGTATTGGAGAAAGGTTGTACCTGCCATAAAAAGAGAACTTAATGCGACCCCGGCCAGGATGATGGATTCCTTTCCGGAATTTTGCAAGTGTGCAAGAAGAATTATGGTTCCGGTGGTGAGCAGAGAAAAGATAAAGGCAAATCCACTTGTCATGGCATATTCACTGATGCTGCCGGGAAGACCTTGCAGATGTGGCAGTAAATCAGGCATACCCGACAAGGTGATTCCGAGCGCTGCACCAAAAGCTGCACCCTGAGCAATTCCAAGAGTACTGGGTGCTGCCAGAGGATTTTTCAACACTGCCTGCAAAACAGTACCAGCCAGAGCCAGGCTGACACCGCCAAAGAATGCGCCCACCAGTCGGGGCAAACGAATTTGCCAGAGAATCAGAGAAGATGAATCATTGCTTTTGCCAAACATACTTTCCAGAAGCTGTGTGCCTGAAATATCGATTGCTCCATTTAAAAGAATACAAAGAGCAGTCGGCAGCAAGAGCAGTGTAAAACCTGCAAGATAAAAAAGGTGTTTGCGCTGCCTGTTTTTATAGAGAAGGTTTATCGTTTGCATGAATGTTCAGAAAAGCTGATGAATCCCCCAAAGATATCGGCCATCTCTTGATAGAGCGGGCGGCCTAGAAAAAAGGAATACAATTGATCAGCCACTGCTTCAATTTCAATATCAAAAAAGTGTTCAGGGTAAAGAATCTTACCGATATACCATGCTTCGCTTAGCACAGTTGCAGGATCGGCACCGTAATAGTGAGGCATGATCAGGTAAACCTGATCATTGCGAACGGCTCTGAAATTTTGATAAAGTGGTTCTTTAAGCTCTTCCCGAACCATGGAAAGACCACTTTCGGAGATAAAAAGGACATCAGGATCAAGGCTAAGCAAAACCTCTCTCTTAATGGAAAAACGTCCTCTGATGAGTTTTTGTTTGAGAGTCAGGTTGTCAATCACATTTTCGGAGTGAACCATTTGAAAAGGCGGGTAATCACGACTGGTTCCGGTGATACCATGGGCGACTTTGAATTGAATGCCTCCGATATAAACCGTTTTACGCTTTTCAGGAGGAATATTTTTGCAACGCCTGCTAAGCTCTGCAATCTGTTCTTCAATTTTTTCAACAACTGCCTGGCTGCGCTGTTCCACCCCGCAAATTTTGCCAATCAACTGTAAGGAGTTATAGAATTTGTGTTTGTCTTTACCCAGATCACCAGATTCAACAATCACAACCGGAATCCCGGTCTGACGTGTCAACTGCTCTGCAAGACGCTTTCCGCCACTGCCGAGTAATATAATATCAGGCTTTACAGTGATAATTTTTTCAGGCTGCGCTTTACTGCGGGAACCAATAACCGGTAAATCTCCAAGAACGGGATTTGCCATGCGGTAAGAACGGCCCCGGGAACCAACCCAACTGCTTTCCTTGACTTCGTGGTGCTCAACACCGACCACTCTGTCAACCAGGCCAAGATAGCACACCGTGCTTAAAGCACCGCGCAGAGCGACAATTCGTTCAACTTTATCAGGAACTGTTACAGTACGACCATGAAGGTCTGTGATTATCTGCGCAGCCAGATGTGGCGCATAAAGAAAGATCAGTACAAAAACACTAATGGATAAGTAGCAAAACCGTTCGGCCAGGTTTCTTCTCGTAGAAGACATTTCCTCTCCCTTTTACAGGATCAGGGGCTGCCAGTGCAAAAGGCAAAAAAAAACCCCGATCAATTAAAATAACAAAAAGCAAAATAATTGATTCGGAGATTCCCTGTTTTCCACGAATGAATGCTGTCTCTTGTCCACGGAGACAAACTCTTTTTCTCAGGCAGGTCTTCTGACTTTCCATCCTTCTCAATGGCCTTCCCACTTTAAAAAAAGCAGTGGCACAAAATATTGAAAAAGTGTCCTTTACTTACGACAAAGGTAGGATTACAGCGGCGGGCCCGTCCCGGATTTACACCGGGTTCCCTCTTCATCCACTTCCGTGGAACCTGAAAAATATGTGGCATTCTTACTATTGATTCGTAATACTGTCAATATTCCTGTCACTGGAATTGTCCCGTTTATATCAAAAGATTTCCAAAACACCTAACGACAAACATGAGCACACAAAAGAGAATAGAGGTGCTTGCGCCGTGTGATGGGAAACTATCACGCACGGTTCAAGGGGGAAGGGAGTCGCAAGGCTCCTGACCTACCCGGTGTGTGAAGAATCAACCTCCATTACGGCTTTACATCACACATCAAAAGATATACAATAATGTGTAAGATAAATATGGAGGAAATATCATGGCTACAAATCTTGCACTTGATGATACGCTTATTGAAGAAGCAAAAATAATCGGTAACCATCGCACCAAAAAAGGGGTTGTCACCGAAGCTTTACATGAATATATCCAACGCAGAAAACAATCAAAAATTCTCAATATTTTCAACACAGTGGTCTTCGACAAAGACTATGACTACAAACAGCAACGAGCTGTAAAATGAAAATAATTGTAGATACTTGTGTATGGTCACTAGCCCTTAGAAGAAAGAATGTTGAACACAATCCATACATTGATGAGCTAAGAAATTTAATTGAAGAAATCCGTGTTCAATTAATCGGGCCAATTAGGCAAGAGCTTTTAAGTGGCATAAAATCAAAAAAACAATTTAATTTGTTAAAACTGCACCTTGAAGCCTTTGGTGATATTGATCTGGAAGCAAAAGATTACGAATTGGCTGCTGAGTTTTTTAATGCGGCAAGGAAAAAAGGAATTCAGGGTTCCAATACTGATTTTCTTATCTGTGCAATATCCTCACGACGAGGAATGCCTATCCTGACCACAGATAAAGATTTCTCTAATTTCCAATCAATTTTTCCTGTTATCTTACATGCCCCGAGGACATAATTAATTAAATTCACATAACAAAAATTAAAATATGCCTCTCAAATTATACTCTCAGTTACACACACGGTCACACACGGTCACACACGGGGTCGCATAGAATCAGCGTCACACACGGGGTCGGATCAAGCTATCGCCATGAACTAACGTAATAAAAGTCTATATACTCGCTCGACCGCTTCGGTAGAATCAGTAGAATCAGGTAGAGTATAGCACTGATTCAGTGATCTTTAGAATCAGGGACATCGTTTGTTTGTCAAGAGCCATACGATCGGCAAATCGTGGTCTGTCCCCGGTTGTTACGCCGGTTGTTACGGTCCCCGGTTGTTACGGTAGGTTGAT
>JAOZQU010000329.1 GCA_029932055.1 Desulfocapsa sp. | reverse complement strand
GCATAACATTGTTTGCATATTTCCTGATCGACACTGAGGCTAATCTTCATAAAAACTCCAAAATAATCTATAAAACGGGTTGGGTATAATGTTCATTTTATATTACAATACCAAAATTCTGTAAAGGGAGTAAGCGTGTCGATCGATCAACGCTGTACTCATATTTGATGGACTTGTAAAAACTTAAACTTTTCTCTATTCCGTCATTTTGGCGGAGGCCGGAGCCCTGTCATTTCAAGACGTTCTGGATTCCCGCATACGCGGGAATGACGGAGCAGGGACTTTTCGAAGTCGGAGTTTATACCCTGTTATTTTAGGGTGCTATCTACGAATCCATCATATTTACCAACAATACATTATATTTTTTCCAAAATCTTTCAGTATGAAACAGCCCGGACTCTATTACACCACAATCAAATCCTTAGAAAACAGCCTGTCGAAGTTGTTGACTGCAGCTTCTCTTCCTGATCTCGTGCCAACAGGTCAGGCAATATTGATAAAACCAAATCTGGTTGAGCCGCTACAACCGCCCATTACCACTCCGGTGCAACTCACCTCCCTCGTAATTGATTATCTGCAGAAGAATCTGCCGGAAAGCTCCATCAGCATCGGAGAAGGGACTGGTTCGTTGAAACATGACACCCACCATTGTTTTCAAATGCTTGGCTATACTCAACTTGCTTCAGAAAAAAATATTCCCCTTTTGGATCTTAACCAGGAAAAATTGACAAAAAAAGAAAATCCGGCCTGCAAAAGATGGCCTGTCATGCGTCTGCCATCTATTCTGGATGAAGTTTTTCTGCTGTCCATCCCAGTTCTCAAAGCCCACACCCTGGCAAAAGTAACCTTAACCATGAAAAACATGATGGGATGTGCTCCTCCTTCTCACTTTCGTGGCAAGGGGAATTGGGGAAAATCCGCGTTCCACGAACAGATTCACGAAGCAATTTTTGATCTCAATCGCTATCGCAATCCTGATTTCACCCTGCTGGATGCATCCATCGGCATGCCACAGGCTCATCTATGGGGGGATCATTGCGATCCTCCAGTCAACACACTTGCAGTTTCAGCAGACTCTGTGGCAATTGATACTTTCGGTGCCTCACTGCTTGGAAAAGACTGGAAAAATATCGGCTATATCCGTATGGCAGATAGTGTTCTCGGATCAGCGGAAAGCAGTGCTTCACACATTTCATAAAAAAAAGGCCCCGGAACAATTGCCCCGAGACCTGTAAAAGAGTTTTTTTAAAAGAACTACTTATTGCCCTTTTTCTCTTTCTTTTTTTTCTTGTTCAGTTGTTTCATTGAATTTTTATACAAAGGGCAACTTTTACAGCACTTCCCCTTCTTTTCTATTTTCTTACAACATTTCTTTTTAGCCATGATCAGCCTCCAATGAACCAGAAGTTGTTACAACAGACAGTTACTGCTTTTTAGTGCCTTACTCCATAAAAGCTGTAATAAAAAACAGGTAAGCGCAGACTCCGAGAACATCTGAAGTGCTATTAAACTCAATTAGTTAATAGCCGCACCAAGGCACTTATGCCGGCCTCACTTACTGTTTACCGGTGTTGGTCTCTTTCTCGATGGAAATCAGATCCACATCAAAAACAAGTACGGAATTTGGCTCAATCATCGGGGGAACTCCCTGTTCCCCATAGGCAAGTGCCGGTGGAATAACAACCCGATAGCTTGCACCCTCTTTCATAAGCTGCAGAATTTCTGTCCATCCTGGAATAACCTGGGTTACACCAAAAACCGCAGGCTCACCTCGCTTGTTGGAATCATCAAAAACAATTCCATCAATCGTTGCACCTTTGTAGTGAACCTTAACAGTATCTTCGGCCTTGGGTTGA
Source organism: Desulfocapsa sp. (assembly GCA_029932055.1). Taxonomy (GTDB): domain Bacteria; phylum Desulfobacterota; class Desulfobulbia; order Desulfobulbales; family Desulfocapsaceae; genus Desulfocapsa. The sequence continues at coordinate 1,309 of JAOZQU010000329.1, read as the reverse complement.
GTACCATCCCCTTCTTTAACGATTTCATACTGCAGGCCACTTTCAGTAACAATCACACCTTTTTTCGCTTTATTTTCTGCAAGGTATGCGGCCCCTGCTTTTTGGTTTTCTTCCTGTAAAGCTTTAAGCCGAGCTTCCTGTTTCGTCTTCATCTTCTCAGCAAACTCTTTTTGAACACTCTGCATTTCTTCCACGCTCAAAAGAGATTTGTTTCCATCAAAACCATTTTGGAGCCCCAGCAGCAAACGATCATAGTTCAGTTCTGCGCCGATTCCATTAAGATAGCTCCCCATATCAAGGCCCATACTATAACTGAGTTTATCTTTAAAGCTCTTGAGTTCAACTGTTTTCTCTGTTTCTGCCGCACCCGCGAAACCGGGAGCAATAAGACATGCAACAAGAGCTATTCCTACAATTCGTTTCATTTACAAACTCCTTATATTTAATAATAAAAAACAGCTTTTTTGCCGTTTATCCAATAACTAGTAAGCATTCTACCGCATCCTGCAAGGTACTACCAAGTAGTAATCTTTAAAACAACACAACCAGAGTAATCCCTTTATTGTGGTTATTCAGGTGGGGATGACTTGACAGCTCAGGAAAGCGACTCAACAGATGTTTTACAGTACCATGACGACGATTGAAATCCTCGCCGGGAATAACATCTGCAACCTCACCTTTACTGCAAAGATAATCCAAGGTTTTTCTACACTCCAGGCGTATTGCCCCACCTTTACCACTGGAACCATATCCATGGATAACGGTGAGCACTCGGATTTGCTCCTGCCGGGCTGCAGAAATTGCCTGCTCAAGCCTGCCTAGAGCCTGTTCCACCGTGGGAAGCCCCTGCTCAAGATTAACTGTTTTCTGAGAGAATTTTTGGGGATGAGGAAAAGATTGGCCCTGCTCTTCACTTTCCTGGTCATTTCCGCAATAGGGACAGCGTACAAGAGCAGCATCTATCTCATTGCCGCAAATCTGGCAGAATGGCATGGAACAGCCTATTAAAGCAGGTTGGCAACAGCTTTTCTAGCTTCAGCAATCGCTTTCTCAAACTTTTTAGATTTGGGATTTTTTATCTTTTTAATAAGATTTTCGAGTGCGTCTTCCATTTCCTGCCCGCCAGCCTGACGTTCTTCGAGCTGATCAACAGAAACAAGGGCTGCCATTGGTCGACCTGCTCTCTCGATAATATAGGAATTCCCAAGAAGAGCTGTCTTATCCAACAAACGACCAAAATTCTTTCTGGCATACATTGCGGTGATATTTTCTTTCACACTCTCCTCCTGTATTTTTTAATAGTTTTTTT
>JAOZQU010000107.1 GCA_029932055.1 Desulfocapsa sp. | reverse complement strand
GTCTCTGAAGACTTGGGATATCCGCTTGACGAGAGGCGTATAGCCCAGGATGTCCAGTCCTATCAGCCGGATCTTATCTGTTTCTCTATAACTACCAACCAGTGGTTTTTTGCAAAAAGTATTGGAAAATCCATTAAAAAAGAATTCGATATTCCGGTAGTTGTCGGTGGTCACCACCCAATGTCAACTCCAGACACAGTAATCCAGGAACCATGGGTAGATATACTCTGCCGAGGTGAAGGTGATTTTGTATTACCTGAAATTGCCAAAAGAATTGAGGCAGGTCTGGCTCTTGATGGTATTCCAAATATATACCACAAAAAAGACGGTGAAGTAATCGAGTCTCCCATGACAAGTTGGGTTCAGGATCTGAACATCTTACCGTTTGAAGACCGGGAGGTATTTAACTACGGCAGGATTGTTGATACCCGTAATGGCTGGGCAGAGGTCATTGTCACACGAGGTTGCCCGTATCAATGTACGTACTGTTTCAACAAACCTCTGCTGGATCAATACAAAGATAGCTGTAAAACAAGTGATTTGAATAACTCCCCGTTCCCATCAAGGGAATTTGTTTCGCGCCGGAGAAGCGTTGACGAAACTATCCAACTACTCAAGGGCCTGAAGGAAACATATCAGAATATTAAATTTTTTACCTTTGTTGATGACGTTATGGCCAGAGAAGGAGAGTGGTTTGATGCCTTCACCGAAAGATATAAAAATGAAATCGGTCTGCCCTATGCCTGTACCTCGCAACCCTTGCTTTTTACGGAAAAACTGGCACGTCAGCTGAAAGGATCTGGCTGTAAAGTTGTCAAGATGGGGGTTGAGGCCGGCAACGAAGAAATACGTAAAAAGGTGCTTAAGCGAAGTATCAGCAATGACAAGCTTCGCGAAGTCTTCGGAATTGCCCGCGAGCAAGGCCTCAAGCCTCAATCTTTCAATATGATCGGTATTCCAGGTGAGGATATCACCCATATGATGGAAACGATCACTCTCAATGCCGAATTAAAACCTTATATTGTTTGGCTGTCCACTTTTAATCCATACCCTGGGACTGAATTGTATCGCGAATGTATGCGTCGTGATATGATTGATGAAGCTAAATGGAATGAAGTTGACTCCTATCGCGGTGGTTCTGTTTTAAAAGATGAAATCCTTCCGGCCCTTGAATTAAAACAACTTCGAGTGCTCTTTCGTTGGATTCTCAATGCCCATCTCGGCAATGAGGCCAATGAAATTTATCAAAAATTGTTAAATGAATTCCACGAACTTCCGGAAGAAGAGTGGATGAACGGTACTGCAGAAAAGAAATTTATTAAAAAAGATAATGAAGTTGACGAGCAGCTGAGAAAACAGAATATAAGCCATTATGTAAGTAAAAAATATATCAGTATGTTTTGGGGCAAGGAGTATGATTATGACCTGTCATGAAGATTGCGTCCGCTCCTTTTTTTTATTTGAGTGAAAAAACATGACTACCCTCAAAAACTTCCGTGACTACATGTTTAATGTGGATTTTTTCAAATATATGGAGATCCTTGTTAAACACAGAAATTTTATACTAGTATTCTGTTTTTCTGCAATTTTTACATCCCTTGCCCTGACGTATGTTTTTTCAGAAAAATATAGGGCAACCGCCTCTGTTTTTTATCGTCCGGTTGAGAGAAGTCTAATGCGTCAAAAATCTACTGCTGCATTTGGTTCACCTCTCCCTGTTCCTCCTTTCAAAATCATCAGCCAAACTCTTAATGATGCAGTAAAGAGTGATGCCATACTCGCCGCTGTTACTCAAGAGTTACATCTTGATCAAGAGATTCCGCTACACTATGAATCATGGTATGAGCGCTGGTATAAGGTGTCAAAAAAATATGTAAAACGACAGCTGCTGGATTTATGGGAAATTTTGAAGTTCGGCAAGATATACCCAGAAACTCCTGAAATAAAGGCGATTAAGGGACTTCGTCAAAGTGTCGACATTGAAAGTAGTAAGGATTCCTATATCTACCTTCTTGTTGCCACTGACAAATACCCGGCACGTGCTGCCAGTATCGTTGATACAACGGCAAAGCATCTCATCCAATGGGTAAAGGCACAAGGGAGCATTACAGCCAGCCGTAAACGTGAATTACTTGCTGTTCAACTTGAAGAAAAGAATAATGAGGTGGCTCTTTACCTTGCTGATCGCGAATCTTTGTTGCTTCAGAACGGTTTTTTTTCTGTTTCTGATGAGATCAGTACAGGTGTTGCGCTGAGTTATGAACTTGATGTGGAACGGAATCGGCTTGTTTCTCAAATTGAAGAAAATCGAGTCAGAATTATAGAACTTGGAAAAAATATTAGCCAATCCAAGATTGGTCAGATTGATCCTGATGATATAAAGCGCATGGAGTCTGAAAAACTTTTTGCGGAAGTTGAGTTGCAGGGATTGAGGGCAAAAAATCAATCACTTGAATCCTCTATACAGGAGATGAGATCACAGCTTACTCGGCTAAGCAGGATACAGAAAAAAATTGATGAGCTTGAGCTGAAAATTGATGTCTCATCACGAGAATACATCAATCTCAGCGACCTGTATATGGATGCAAAGGGAGAAGTAACAAACGACACTGCCGAAGTCAAAATTATGCATTCTGCATATGTGCCGGATAAACCAATATCCCCTGTTAAAATTTATCATGTTGGCCTAACCTCTTTATTGTCTCTTTTATTCTCCACTGGTTTAGTCTACATTTTTGCTTTTTTTAATGTGAGAATATTTTTTCACGATTATAAGCCTGAGCATCGGCAAAATAATACAGAGCAGAAGATTGCAACGGAGTAGATAGGCAATGTCAAATAAAATTGTTGATAAGACAAGGCTTGAAAATTCGGATTCCCGACGCACTAGCAGGCGTTACCTCCCGCCACTCCTCCGTTATTCTATTATTGCTTCATGGGGGAGCGTTTTAGGCGTATTTGTTTTTTATCTCTTGAAGAAGATTGGCTATTAATGGTTGAAGAAGGGAGTCGAAATAATATAATTCTTGGAGGTGGGCTTGCCGGTTTAAGTGCAGCATATCACTCAGGGATACCTCTTTATGAGGCGTTGGCGAAACCAGGTGGTACTGCGGCGTCGCTTGATGAGCAGGGGTTTGTTTTTGATCTGGGCATACATGTCCTGCAAAGCAAGAATGTTTATTTCCTCGAACTTCTTGATAAACTTGGTGTTCGTTTAATTACTCACAGTAGAAGTGGATGGATCTATAGCAACAACAGTTATTTCCCTTATCCTTTTCAAGTTAATACATCGCACCTGTCATTCATTTCACGAATACGCTGCATAGTTGGTTTCCTGTTTTCAAAGGGGGAAAACGGAACCTCTGCAAATTATGCGGAATGGATTTTGAAAAATTTTGGTAAAGGATTTGCTGATACCTTTCTTACCCCTTATGCAAAGAAATTTTGGGGGGTTTCTCCGGAAACAATGACCTTTGACTGGACCGGAAACCGCGTGCCACGCCCTAATTTTTTTGAAGTTTTGAAAGGTGCCTTTAAAGATCAGGAAACAAAACTCGGCACCCATGTCGTTTTTCAATACCCTGAAAACAGAAAACAGGGATTTGGAGCTATTGCTCATGCCATTGCAAAAAATGTACACACTATTCACTACGGTATGCGGGCAACAGCAATTGATCCTGTTTCCCGAACCGTTTTTTTTAATGAAGGAGGTGAAAAAGCTTCATACAAAAAGTTGATCAGCACCTTGCCATTACCCGATCTTCTCTCTTTGTTGCCGGATGTGCCAGATAATATTTCTCAGGCTATAAAATCGCTGAAATGCAACTCCATAGCTGTTATAAACATAGGGGTAAATACTCCCTCACTGTCTTCAAAGCACTGGGTTCACTTTCCTGAACCCCATATTTCTTTTTTCAGGATCAGTTTTCCGGCAAACTTCACAGATGGCTTGGCCCGACCGGGAACCAGTACGGTTCAGGCAGAAGTGTCCTATCTTGGAAAAAAACCTGATCCAGCTAACCTGTTTAATGCTGTTAAAGAGGATCTGATTCGTGTCGGTATTTTAAGCAAAGACATGGAAATTGTTTTTGAAGATATCATATTTCTTCCATACGGCTATGTCATCTATGATCATGTGCGTGAAGAATCAGTAAAACGTATTCATGACTATCTTCGAGGTATCCAGATATACCCTTGTGGGCGATATGGTACATGGGAATACCTGTGGAGTGACCAGGCTGTTTTGAGCGGCAAGGAAACCGTTGAGCAGCTTAGTTTAGATGAAAGTAGTAACAATTCCAGCTTTGATTAAACAGAATGGAGCAACAACGTAAGCTTCCACATAGAATAAGGAGTAATTTCTTGTGGCTTCTGCTTAATCAAGGTGGCTCGCAGGTTTTGTCTTTTGTTGGAACGCTTTATCTGGCCAGGATTTTAGGCGTTGCCTCATTTGGTGTCTACTCTCTTGCCCTTGCCATCGGCCAATACCTTGCAATTGTAGGAGATTTTGGCACGTCGGTTTACGGAACCCGTCTTATAGCCGCCCGCAGAAAACAGGCTGCCATAATATTTCCCCAAATGTTTACAATGAGGCTCATGGCATCTGTCGGGGTATTTTTTGTATTCTGGTTAATTCTTTATTTCCTGCAACCTGAGCAACATACATACTGGATGATATTTTGGGGAGGTTTTCTGGTAATAGCCAATTCCATTAACAGTGAGTGGTTTCTCAAGGGCGTTGAACGTATGGAATTGGTAACTGCAGGAAATTTCGTTATTTCATTAACTTTTATTATTTCTATTTTGCTGATGGTAAATGATAATGGAGATGCAACCACGGCAATTTTCATGAGGTCTTTTGCCTACCTGCCTGGCGGACTTTTCATGGTTTTTCTCATTCGGTCAAAAATTACATGCTCAAATGTCTTTTTGTTTAAAAAAATTCCCAAAAAGATGTTCAAAGAAAGTTTTTCATATATGCTGACGGGTGGAATAAGCAGTCTGTATATATATAGTTACATTCTTATCCTTGGTTTCTTTGTTGATAATGTTACATTAGGTCTTTTTTCTGCAGCATACAGATTGCTTCTTGTTATTATTCTTTTTGGATCAGTACTTCCCATGGCTTTTTTTCCAATTCTGGCCGATCTTCACCAAAAAGACATGGAGCGTTTCAAGTCAGTTCATTCTTTTTTTCAACTTGTTCTCCTCGCCGTTAGTCTGCCCATAGCATCTTCCGCTTGGATTTTTGCCCCTGAAATAATACGTTCTTTTTTCAGTCAAGATTTTTCACCAGCAGCACTTATTTTCCGTTGGCTTGCTTTAGCCCTCCCGCTGGTATTTTTGCGCTTCGCATTTGGACAAAGCCTGCTTGCTTGTGGACACCATAAGGCCCATCTATTTGCAAATTCAGCAGGATGTATTGTTGCTGCTACTGTTACCCTCTTTCTCTCAAAAAAAATGGGGGGCGAGGGGGCAGCACTTGCATTTTTAATTGGAGAAGCAGCGATCTTTTCTTTTATGTTTATGAGTTTTGGAAAACACATTTTTTTTACCTTTCCTCGATTCCGGGATTGTGCGATCCTAGTTGGGTTGAGCTTTGTCATGGTAATTCTCATGCGTTACACTGACATTCATTACGTGTTCCGTTTTATTCTTGGGATGGGCACGTATAGCGTTGGCGTATTTTTTTCAGGTATATTGACAAAGCATCTGTCCCTTATTGGATTACAGCGGGAAAAAGCATGTTGAAGAAACCGGCCATCAGTGTCGTTACTGCGACTTTTAACAGAAAAGAAATTTTACAAATGGCCATGGAAAAACTTGCTGAGCAGACTATAGAGCCAAACCGTTTCGAGCTTGTACTGGTTGATGATGGGTCAAGTGACGGCACTCAGAGTATGGTTGAAGAGTTAACCGGTACACTTCCATATTCCATTCGTTTTTTTTCTCAAGCCCACAAAGGACCTGGAGCGGCTCATAACCTGGGTGCCCGTGTTGCAAAAGCGGACATCATTCTCTTTTTAGCCAATGACATGCTGGCCACGCCTTTATTAATTGCCAGTCATCTTGGCATGCATAGTCGTAACAAGGCACCTAATGTTGCTGTGGTTGGCAAGATAAGTGAATCAAAAGAGCTTCCGCAAACGGCATTTCACAAAGCATGGGATCCGTTTAACGGGTTGAATCTTGACACAAAGCCCGTGCTTGACGAATTTGATTTTTGGGTAAGCAACTTGTCAATAAAACGAAGGTTTTTCTTGCAGAACGGGTTGTTTTTTGAAAATTCAGAACCGGCAATGGAGGATCTTGAACTGGCGCATCGGCTTTTTCATAAAGGGATGAAATTGTTCTACTGTCTGGAAGCACACAGCTATCACTACCACCCACAAACAATTGATTCCGTTATTTCCCGAGTTTACACAACAGGGAAGAATTTTCATATCTATGAAAAAAAAGTGGGGCATAACCTTTGCCACAAATTTGCCAAAATTTTATCACCTCAACTGGGGCCTATGGACTTTTCGTATATATTTTGTCGCGATGTGTTGCGGTTATCAATTTCTAATGGCTTGACGGTCCCTTATTTTTTTGTTCCTCTTATAAGAAAGGCCGAAGACTTCCCATTGTTAGAGCCATTGGTCGGGTTTCTTGAAAAACGGGTATCCGGTTATTATTTTCGTAAAGGGGTGCGTGAAAGTTTGAAGAGAAAAAATCAATGAAGAAGCGGAGTATGAGTGTTGTTATAGCCACATTTAATCGTTGCGAAACGCTTAAGACAACTCTATTAAAACTCCGCAGTCAGTCCTTGTCCTGCGCCCTGTTTGACGTGCTCGTCATTGATGATGGATCTAATGATGAGACCTCTGCCGTTGTTGTAGAACTTCAGCGTGATTCTCCGTACGATCTTACTTACCTGCGCCACGAGAATCGCGGTCCCGGCTATACGCAAAATTGTGGTATAAAAAGCGCAAAAGGACATTTGGTGCTGTTACTTGCTGATGATATACATGCCAGCCCACAACTTCTTGATGAACATCTTAAATTTCATAAGGAGCATCCTGAAGAAAATATTGCTTTACTCGGCAAGGTCATTCAATCCTCCGATCTTCCTCAAACAGTTTTTCATCAAAATTGGAATCCATTTAGATATGACCGTTTAGCAGGTAAGACAGAGTTGGAAAGCACTTGCTTTTTTGCCTGTAACATTTCTCTGAAGCGTCATTTCCTTTTGGAAAACGGGTTATTTATTGAACGGCAAGGAGCAGCCCATGAGGATATTGAGTTAGGGTTTCGTCTTGGGGAGAAAGGAATGCATCTTTTTTATAATGAGTCGGCAATTGCTTATCACTATCATGAAGAAAATCTGGAGGGCGCTTGTCGAAGAGCATACGAGCGTGGCTGGAATTTTGACCTGTTGAGTGAAAATATCCCTAAAGGATATATACTTCCAAAATATTCAATTCTCAGCCTGGAAGCAGGAATAAAAGAGTGTTTTAAAATGTTGCCCCGGGAATTTTTCAGGTCAATTTTATTTAACAGGATAACTGTCAGTAAAATTTGGATTCCAGTTATAACTGCCTCTGAAAGTAATAAATGGGCTGCTCTTTTGGTTAATTCTTTCTCCATGCGCGGCACTGTTAATTATCATCTTCGCCAAGGCTTTTATGATAAAAGAAATGAACCAACAACCACCCGAATTTAATAAAGACCACAATGTCATGCAGAGGGTGATACTATGCATATAGGTTATTTCTCCAGTATTATAGGTACGCAAGGCGGACCTGCCATATTTGACAAAAGGGCCATAGAAGCTATTGCGCAATATGATTCGCGTAACACCTATACTATTCTTGGTCTTAATGACCAGGCTACCCGCGATCTCACCCTCAACGATACAAATTTTTCAATACGAACTGTAAAACCATCAGGGAAATGGCTTGGTGTGGCCCTTGGCGTATCTTGGGAAATAAAAAGACGGCCTGTTGACCTTCTCCACGCTACATACGTACCGCCTCCTTTTGTTCCCGGAAAATTTCTAATGACCATATCCTGTTGGAGCCAATATTCACAGCCTGAATTCTATCCGCCGTTTATTCGTTGGCGACTGTTATTTCTTTTAAATCAAGGTATCCGCAATGCCGTAGCTTTCTGCTGCTATACCGATTACCTTAAACAAAAGCTTATGGAAAAATTTAATATTCCTGAAGAGTTAATTTTTTTGACTCAGCCAGGGGTAGGAGAAGAAATGCAGGCGCTGGATAGTCAGGTGGTAGAATCTTACCTCAAAAGACAGGGCATCTCCGGGCCTTACATATTATTTATCGGTAAGCTTACCCGACGAAAAAATGTGACCCGCTTACTTCGTGCTTACGATCTTTGGCGAAAGGAAACAAAACTCCCCCATAAACTTGTTTTGGTGGGGGAAGTGGGTTTTTACTCAAAGGACATTTTTCAGACTGTTGAAGAGTTAAACCTGGCTGATTCTGTAATTTTCACCGGGCGTCGTCCCCATAATGAATTGCCTTTTTTTTATAATGGCGCTGATGTTTTTGTTTTTCCCACTCTTTCTGAAGGGTTTGGTCTGCCCCCTTTGGAGGCAATGGCGTGCGGCACACCTGTTGTCACATCAAATATTACATCAGTTCCTGAGGTGGTAGGAGATGCCGCTTTACTTATTGATCCAAACCGTTTTGAAGATATTGCAGAAGCCATGCATGCCTGTTTGGCCGACCAGGTAGTGCGGAATGATCTCATAGAAAAAGGGAAACAACGGGCTCGCCTTTTTACATGGGAAAAAACAGCCCGCCAAACAATATCTGCCTATGAAACTATTCATAACACTATATTATGAAATTAGAAGCGGATAGTAGTCTTGAACAGAAAAAATCATCAGCGCAACATAGTACTCTTGCCCCTGAGGCATATGTACGGGTAATGCCTATAGGTACAGCACGGGATCTTTATAATACTGGAGGGAAATTTTTTTATATTATTTCTAATAAAGCAGTTCGTAAACATCAGAGGCAAACTTCTTCTATGGCAACTATTGCCTATCGCCTTTTTGAAATAATTTTTAGCTCTGTTGCCCTGATCTGCACCTTCCCTCTCATGGTCGTCATTGGTCTTATTATCAAGCTTGAGTCCCCCGGTCCGGCCCTATTTTTTCAACAGCGTCTTTCAAAAGCTAAACTGATGCGAGGAGATGAAATAGTCAAAAATGATCATTTTGAAATTCTGGATGAACATTTTGACCCGAACAAACAGTATTGGGTTCCTCTACCGTTCAGGTTTGTTAAATTCCGAACAATGTATGCAGATGCAAGAGAAAGATTTCCCGAACTTTATAATTATAGCTACAGTGATGATGATATTGCATCGTTGAGCTATAAGCCGGAAGAGGATCCTCGGGTTCCTCCCATAGCTAAATGGTTGCGCATATCAACTCTTGATGAACTTCCTAATTTCTGGAGTGTTCTGACCGGCGATTTGAGTCTGGTTGGTCCACGACCGGAATTGCCGGAAATGTTACCCAATTATCTCCCACACGAAATGCGAAAATTTACCGTAAATTCAGGAATAACCGGGCTCTCTCAAATTAACGGCCGAGGGCGCCTGACTATCAAGGAGGTGCTTCATTATGACCTTGAATATGTCGAGAATGAATCCATTTCTCTGAATTTGAAAATTTTTTTTAAGACTATCTGGAAGGTAATTACCCATCATGGCGCTTTTTAATAGAAAAGGATTGCTGGACATCTATTCTTGCCGATATCTAGTAACGGCACTGGCCGGTGCCCTTTTCGCTTTTATTCCGTGGAAAATCATGGATATGGATTTTCGATACGGTCTTGCCGCGTCAGCAGCGCTCATCTGTATTACCCTGGCCATGATTTTTATTCATCATATTGAAAACTTTTTAATCTATGCCTTTCTGTTTCACATTCCTTTCTCTATTTTCGGTAAATGGCTTTTTCGTCAGGACGTCGTGGCTCCGGCCAGGGGAATCAATTTTGGACTTACTGAAATTTTACTTATTATTGCTTACCTTGTATGGTTTGCCCAAATTTTTATCGCAAGAAACCAGCCTCTTCCCAAATTGAGAGGAATAGATGTTTTTGTTATAATCCTGCTGACTTTCAAAATAATGTCTCTCGGTATGGCACAGGACAAACTTTTGGGTTCTTTTGATGTAATTTACACAATCAAACATATGATGATGTACTTCTTTCTTTCACACAAAGTGGATCACAAACATTTGAAATGGATCATCGCTCTCTTTCTATTTGCCATTCTTGCTGAAAGCGCAATTGCATTTTTTGAGCGTATTACCGGGTATGTAAATATAGGCAGCATCAAAGGGAACATTCATTCTGCAGATTTTGGCACTCAATATGTTGTCCCGGGTATAGAGAATGAACTTAGAGCTTCCGGCACAACAAATGATTCTCACACATTAGGCCTCTATTTCGCCATGCTGCTATCTCTCCCTTTCGTTTTAATTGCCAGACCTGGTACCAAAAATATTAATCGTGTCCTGCTGGGTAGTGTTTTGTTCATTGGCCTGCTTGGACTTATCCTTACCTTTTCCCGGTCAGGCTGGCTTGGTTTCACCGTTGGTGCAGCAATAGCATCCTGGATAATCATTGTAAAATGGCGACAAGGGCAAATAATCGCTGTTCTGCTGATTATCCTTTTGGGCGCCTCTTGCTGTTATCCTAAAGCGTATAGTCATATATACCGCAGAGTTTTTCAGGCTCCTTCCGGGCTTATTTCTGCTCGTTTCGAAATGCATTATACAGCACTGGACATCTGGAGTAATAATTTTTTGCTTGGCTGTGGGCCAGGTAATTATATCACAGCCCTTCATGATCCAGATACTCGTGCCCAGCATTTAAAAAATACCCAAACAGCTCTGCCTGTGCACAACCTCTATCTCTATACGTTAGCTGAACTCGGCTTATGTGGGGCTGTCGCATTTTTGGGAATTATTGCTGCATCTCTGCGAGTATGTTGGCGAACTGCGCGAGATAAAGACGACAGCCTGGTAAGGGCTATGGCCCTTGCAACACTTGCAGGCTTGATGGGCTATCTAGTTGATGGATTCACAGATCCGATGTTTCGTGAGGCTGTGCCTAATGCACAACTCTGGACATTTATAGCTTTATGTGCTTCTTTTCCACGGTTAATTAATCAATCGAACCATGAAAAGTTGATTAAAGAGCAATGTGAAAAAGAAAAGCCCCCCATAACAGAGTCTTGAAACAAAGAGGTTTATGAGTGATGAAAGTAATTATTTTGGGGCTAGACGGCATGACTAACAGGGTTGTTGCCCCTTATGTTCGCGCAGGGCATATGCCGAATTTGAAAAAAATTATTGAAACCGGTACCAGCGGTGATCTTAAAACGACTATCCCTCCTGTTACCGGACCTGGTTGGACCTCTCTGGCTACCGGTAAAAATCCTGGAAAGCATGGCGTGTTTGACTTTAGAGGTCGTAATGGCTACGAAACTGAGCTGGTAACAAAAAACACTTCATTTTCGGCAGAGCCGATTTGGGATATCATTAGTAGAAAAAACAAACGAGTAGTCGTGGCTGATATTCCATTTACCTATCCTCCTGATCCTGTCAATGGTACAATGATATCCGGGATGATGACTCCCGATATTAATGCTGATTTTGTATATCCGCCTTCGTTCAAGAAGAAGCTTCTTTCTCTGGTTCCTGATTATAAAATTGATGTTGACAGCAGCAGGCATATTCTGTCGGGAAATAGAGATGCACTTTTAGAAGAAATTTTCACCCTGACAAAAGATAGAAGAAAAATAATTAATTATTTTCTTAAGGAAAAACAGTGGGATTTTTATTTTCATGTCCTTGTAGGTACTGACCGCCTCCAGCATGTTTTCTGGGATGAGATCATGGACATGACACCTATATGCGTGGACTACTATCGGCTGA
>JAOZQU010000328.1 GCA_029932055.1 Desulfocapsa sp. | reverse complement strand
GTAGTTATCGGGAATCCAGCCATATTCAAGATAGATTCCCGATAACTACCTCGGGCTTGTCCGGGGTAGTTTCCGGGAATGACGTGCTTTTTAAAATAATATGCCTTAACAACAACACGCTGAATACCTAATTTTTAACTCAAAACTTTTAACTGACATGCATGTCACTAGTCTTCTATTTCATAATCCGGCCCACCACAGAGTTTGCAGCGCAGTACAGGATCCTCTCTATCAAAAATATACTCCCAGTTTTTAGCTTTAATCTCTTCTTCGCGTTCCTGGCCACAAGTTATGCAAACCCATATATCGCCATCGTCTGTTTCAAATAGATGCATGCTTTTCTCCTATATTTATAAACTTCGTATTTATTTATTACTTGTGTCTGATTACCTTATCTTCCTGTTTTGTACAAGCTTTGCCAGCGACACTGAAGTTCTTTCTTGTGACCTTTTCCATTATTCTGTACACTCTGTCACGGCCTGATAGTAAAGCACCCCGCTCAACATAAAAAAACTTACTGACTTGTACTGAAAAGATGTCGAACACCATCAGATTTCCCAAACTGTTATACAGCTATCTGGCCACAGAAATGCTGGCACCGTTTTTTGCCAGTTTTGTCATCATGAACAGTGTGTTTTTTCTGGTCAAACTCATTCCATTCCTGAATGTAGTCCTTGAACTTGAAATCAATTTTGTAGACTTTGTACGACTTTTTCTCTACCTGTTTCCTAATATGTTCCTCTATTCAATGCCCATGGCTGCAATGATGGGAGTGATCATTTCTTTTACGAGACTTTCCTCAGACGCAGAAATTCTAGCCTTTAAAGCTAGTGGTATCAGCCTTTATCAAATGATTCCGCCGGTGCTTCTCGTCTCAGCATCGATCGCTCTCCTGACAGGATATTTCTCGACCAGCCTTATTCCCAAATCAGAAATAGCCATGAAACAGCTCATGTTTCAGGTGGCAAAAGAAAAAATCGATAAAGGAATCAAAGAGCACCAGTTCACCGAAGCACTCGGTGATCTGGTAGTATATGTTGAAACCATTGACAAGGACAGTGGCGAATGGGGAAATGTATGGGTCTCCGACATGAGAGGCCAGGTAAACCCAATCATTACCATGGCGCAATCCGGAACCATGAATGCTCAGGTGGATGCCATGATGGTCACAATAACCTTAAGAAATGGAAGCCTTCATCGTCCGGATGATGACCGCTCCCAGGTCATCAGTTTTGATCAATACACCATCAACATACCATTGCAACCGCCTACCGTTCTGGATGGAGAAGATGTTACAAGACGTTCAGCAGGCTCCATGAGCATGGCTCAGTTGCAGGCTGCCGCAACTGAATTGGGACGTGACACCCGCAAGGGACGAAAGAAATTAACACACTTTCACAAACGGCTCGGGCTTCCTGTTGGCTGCTTTATCCTGAGTCTCCTGGGTATGCCACTCGGTCTTCAGGCAGGTCCCGGGAAAAAAGCAGCTGGTGTACCCTTGGGGCTGGCCTTCTTTATCCTTTACTATATCCTGTTCACCGTTGGTATAAACATTGCCGAAGACACCAAAACCCCGGTTGTGGTAGCCATGTGGATGCCAAATATTATCTTTCTAATTGTCACATTACATTTTATCAGACAGGCAGCCAATGAACGTGCTGTCATCCCCGATTCAATCAAAAATGCTCTTTCTTCATTCTTTTCTCATCTGCAGACAAAATTTAGAAAATTTTGGGGTGGCACCCAATAATTAGACAACCACAGTCCTGTAACTGTTTAGGATTGCCTCTGATTAGCTTCAAAGGCCTACCATTGGTTACCTTGCTTCTTCTATGGCTTTTTTCAAAGCTGCTATATGAAAATAACCTGCAAAATGGACAGGGCTTTTACCACTTACAGGATCAAACCCACTTGGATCAGCCGAGCAAAAATACTGCACCTGCCTCGGGAGACGAGTGAGAACATCTTCGACAAGACAACCGATGTATTCCTGTAAAGCATCCCAAGTTGCCCCACATGGTGCTCCTCGTATCACTTCGATTTCCTTGATCCTGTCACCTTGAAGAACTACTTTGTATTCTGGTACACCAAACTTTTCGCCATACAAACCGAGCTTTTTATTCCTGCCAAGGCCACAACAGGTAAAAGGTGTGAAACCGCCTCCTTTTTTTCCAGGAGACACGACTGTGATGCCTTTTTTTTCACAGAGTGTTATGAGATAGTCCACAAGATCAGGATGCTTTAGATAATTCAAAACAAGATCAGCAGAGAAATCAGCAGCAATAAATTCTTCCGGGTCTTCTATGAAGTCAGGAAGAAATTCATCTATTGAAACAGTCCTTGTTATTGTCATTCCATCACCATAGCTGTGAACGCCTTTAACCTTAAGTTCCCCTGAACCACGTTCCTGGAAAACGACTATATCCATTTTATTTTTCTCCTGATTTTTTTTATTGCATATGGAAAGGCCTCTACGCAAGCACCTGATTCCATAATTCTTTTAACTTGACAGTCAAAAATGCTCAAGATACAATCTATTGATCTGATAATAAAAAAATCGTTTCTAATCTGCTTTTCCCAGCTTTCTTCCAGACACCGAACATACAAATGTTGCAATGGAGGCGCAATGGATTACGTAGCAAAGTTGTCCGATATTATAGCCACTCTTCCAGAAGTGTCGGGAGGCTTCCTGTATGCCAGGGACAGAGGAATATATTCAAATCAAACAGCAGGTATGGCACCACTCCTTCTCTTGAAACCCTTCCCGAATTAATTTCAATACTCAAAAAAGAAATTGATAACGAAAAAAATTGTACAGCATTCAGAAATTTAAAAGCCCTTACCTGAGACATTTGTATTGCTGAAGACAGAAACTAGAACAAACAATCTATTTCGAGCAACCCATTAAATTTACACGGAAATAATCATGAAATTACCTAATGCTGCAGAAATGCGTGGGCTTGATAAAAGTGCCATTGAAGAATACCACATTCCTGGAATCGTACTGATGGAAAATGCAGGCCTTGGCACTGTCCGTATGATGGAAGAGGAACTTGGGCCGGTTGCCAACACTTTTGCTCTTATCTTCATAGGACCAGGTAATAATGGTGGTGATGGTCTGGTCATCGGACGACATCTCCATCAACGTGGCTGCAGGCCCATCTTCTTCTTTCTTGTTGACCCTGAT
>JAOZQU010000106.1 GCA_029932055.1 Desulfocapsa sp. | reverse complement strand
ATTGCGGTGATATTTTCTTTCACACTCTCCTCCTGTATTTTTTAATAGTTTTTTTTATTTATGTTCTTCTGGCAGATATTACCTGTTTCATCTGGCGGAGATGTAAAAGAACCCTCTGCAAGTGCCCCAAATCTTCAACCTCCACAACTATATGAAAATCAGCAGTATCAGCAGGTGTTGTATGGGCGGCAATCTCTACGATATTTGCATCATCAGCACTGATAGCGGAACTGATGTCAGCAAAGATACCTTTTCTATTTTCAGCACTCACCTGAATCTCAACCCGATGACCAGTCTCTTGCGTTCTTGTCCACTCTACATCAATCCAACGCTGGGGATCTGTGGCAAGCAGGTTCACACACTCCGCCTTATGAATAGAGATGCCACGGCCATTAGTGATGAATCCCATGATAGGATCTCCTGGAACAGGATTGCAGCAGCGGCTGATCTTAACCATCATATCATCAATGCCATCAATATATATTGACGAGCCTGTTCCAGCTTTTTTATGTTCAGTAGATGTCACACCCTGCTTTGTTAGGTCAGAGGCATCCTTACTAAGAGCCCGGGCATCTTGCTCCTTCCTTATTTCCGGAGGCTGAAGAGTTTTGACAAGATGCGGTATGGTAATCATGCCGCTTCCTATCTTAGCAAGCATGTCCTCTAATGAATTGCAGTGAAGATCTTTCAAAAGAACTTTCACATGACCACTTTTGACAATTTTTTTAAGAGTGGTCTGGTAATGTTTCAGCTCTTTCTCACATATCTCACGCCCAATATTCAGTGATTTATCCCTCTCTTCCCTGCGCAACCATGAACGCACACGGGAACGCGCACGGCTGGTCTTTACCAGCTCAAGCCACCCCCTTCGCGGACGCTGATTTTTAGAGGTGAAAATCTCGATAATATCCCCATTCTGAATCGAATACTTCAAGGGGACCAGCTTTCCATTTACCTTAGCTCCCACACAATGATCTCCAACCTCAGTATGGATTGAATAGGCAAAATCAATGGGGCTGCTCTTTACAGGAAATTCCTTTACTTCACCTGCCGGGGTGAGAGCATACACCTCAGGAGTATAGAGTTCGCCATGCACTGATTCCAGGAATTCCCTGGGATCTTCAACTTCCTGCAGCATTTTAACCAGACTCTTAAGTTCCCTGAACAATCTTGCATCATTGTCAGAAGCACTCTGTCCTTCCTTATATGCCCAGTGAGCAGCAACACCTTCCTGGGCAACACGATCCATTCCTTCTGTGCGGATCTGAATCTCGATAAAATGATCTCTTGGCCCCACCACAGTGGTATGCATGGACTGATAATTATTGGCCTTGGGAACAGAAATAAAATCCTTGATACGCCCGGGAACCGGTGACCAGTTAGCATGGATGATCCCCAGTGCCTCGTAGCATTCCTTCACGGTATTGACAATAATGCGAAAGGCGACCTTGTCATACACCCTTTCCAGTGGAATTCTCTGGGCGATCAATTTTTTATAGATGGAATAGAGATGCTTGGGCCGACCGATGATACGTCTGGGTTTAACATTACTCTCAGCAAGTTTTCCATAAAAAATGGAAATCACCTCATCCACATAACTCTGTCGTTCTGCAAGGGAACTTTCCAGTTGCGAAACCAGTTCAAAATATTCATCGGGATACAGATATTGAAATGAGAGATCTTCAAGCTCTCGCTTCATCCAGTCAATACCCAGGCGTGATGCAAGGGGTGCGTAGAGGTCTTTAGTTTCTCGGGAGATTTCGAGCTGACGTTCCTTTTCCACCGTATCAAGCAAACACATATCCTGGAGCCTGTCGGCAAGCTTAACAAGCAACACTCTGACATCAGTGGCAATAGCCAGCAACATTTTTCTGACATTTTCCGCCTGATGAGTCAGTTTGGAATTGTAATGAACCTTCGTAATACGGGTACAGCCGTCTACAATAGTTGCGACACTCTCACCAAACTCCTTTCGCAGTTCTGACAGCTCCACCCCTTCTTTTAAAACACCGTGCAACAGACCTGCGACGATGGTGTCCAGATCCAGGTGCATGGAGGCAAGAATGGAGGCAACATGCAGGGTATGATCCAGGTACGGAGTACCGGAGAAATGTTTTTTGTCTGTGTGAACGGAAACAGCCAGTTCCCAGGCCTTATCAATGGGATCGAGATCAATCCCGTGGAGATAACCCCTGGTCAGGACTTTAAGCCCTTCCTGATTCACCGCATCAATAAGTTCGTTTTCCATTAATCAATCATTGCGGCGTTAATTAGCTCAACTATTCTTGCTGCCACCATCTCCGGTGCCAACTCCTCTGTTGCTCCATCTTTGCGCTGACGAAGCTCAACCACGCCATCTTTTGTCAGACGCTTACCCACTGTTACACGTAAAGGAATTCCAAGAAGATCAGCATCTTTGAATTTGGATCCCGGACGTTCATCCCGATCATCGAGCAGCACATCAACGCCTTTTTCCTGCAACTCAAGGTACAAAGATTCTGCAGTTTTGGTAATTTTCTCATCTTTCAGGCCAAGATTAAGAAGAATAACCTGCATTGGAGCAAGAGGCATGGGAAAAGCCATACCGTTTTCATCATGATTCTGTTCAATGGCTGCAGCAACTATACGACTTACACCAATCCCATAACATCCCATAACCATGGGTTTGTCTTGACCATTACTATCCTTAAAAACTGCATTCATAGCTGTAGAATAGCCTGTTCCCAGTTTAAAAACATGACCAACTTCGATCCCTTCTTTCATACCAAGAGCTGCCCCGCAGACAGGGCACGGGTCTGAAGCAGTAATCTGACGCAGATCAGCCACAGCAGCAGGCTCAAAATCACGACCCATATTTACATTTTTTACATGAAAATTCTTTTCATTAGCACCGCACACAAAGTTGCGCATGGCTGCTACTTCCTGATCAACAAGGAGCTTAATGGTTATGTCAATTGGCCCAAGGTATCCGGTGGGTACCCCGGTTGCGTCATACACTTCTTTATCTGTTGCCATTTCAACATCAACAACACCCAGATGATTTTTTAATTTTACCTCCTGTACCTCACGATCCCCGCGCACAAGTACGGCAATATATTCCTCGTCTGCTTTGTAGACCATGGTTTTCACAAGTTCATGGGGTTCAATCTCCATAAACTCACACACCACAGGGACTTTTCGCTTGCCGGGAGTTTCTACTTTCGTCAACTCCAGTAACGGACTTTCATCCGCCTGGGGGGCTTTGACCTCTGCCTTTTCACTGTTTGCTGCATAATCGCAACTGGAACAGATCACCAGGGTATCTTCACCGGTATCAGCCAGCACCATAAACTCATGGGAGAAACTTCCGCCAATGGTACCAGAATCCGCCTCAACCGGACGAAAATCCAGCCCGCAGCGAGTGAAGATTTTTTTATAGGCATCATACATACGCTGATAAGACTCACCTGCCTGAACATCATCCACATCAAAGGAGTAGGCATCCTTCATGATAAATTCGCGTCCACGCATCAATCCGAATCGTGGTCTGATCTCATCACGAAATTTAGTCTGAATCTGATAGAGATTTTTGGGCAAATCACGGTACGATCGTATTTCCCGTCGCACAAGGTCGGTAATTACTTCCTCATGGGTCGGCCCAAGACATGATTCGCGATCGTGACGATCAACAAACCGCAGTAATTCAGGCCCATATTTTTCATAACGTCCTGTTTCGTGCCAGAGGTCTGCTGGCTGTACCATTGGCATGAGGAGTTCCTGAGCTCCGGCCCGGTTCATCTCTTCACGAACAATGTGTTCAACTTTACGTACTGCAGCAAGGCCCAAGGGCAAATAGGTATATATTCCTGCTGTCAGTTTTCTGATGTAGCCAGCCCGTAAAAGAAGACGATGGCTGGCAACTTCTGCTTCAGCGGGATTCTCTTTAAGGGTGGGGATAAGTGATTGTGAATATCTCATTGTTTTCTTAAGCCTTTAACTATGCCTGTTCTATTTTTTTCAATTCTTCAAGAAAAGTCTCAAGTAGATCGTCTTCTTTAACCTTTTTATATAACTTACCTTTCTTAAAGATAATACCTACTCCATTACCACCTGCAAGACCAATATCAGCCTCTTTGGCCTCGCCAGGGCCATTTACCACACATCCCATAACAGCGACTTTGATCTGTTTTTCCATGGTCTGCACATAGCGTTCAACTTCTTCTGCTATGGAAAAAAGATCTATCTGTGTCCTGCCACAGGTTGGGCAGGAAATCAGTTCAGGACCGCGTTCCCGGATTTTGAGGGATCGCAGCAGCTCAAAACCCACCCGGATCTCTTCAACCGGATCACGGGTAAGGGAAATACGGAAGGTGTCACCAATCCCCTGATGAAGTAATATGCCGAGTGCAACACTGGATTTGACGGTTCCCGCAATCAGTCCGCCAGCTTCAGTCACACCAAGATGTAGCGGATAGTCCGTAAGCTTTGACAGTTGCTGATAGCCACTGATGGTGGTGAGGGTGTCGGACGACTTGATGGAAATTTTGATCTCTTCAAAACCCTGTTCTTCAAGCAAGCGCACATTTCTAAGCGCACTTTCTATTAATGCCGTTGGCTTCTCCTGGCTTGGATACCCATGTTCTTTTAAAAGATCTTTTTCAATGGAGCCACTATTCACACCTACCCGGATGGGAACTTTGTGTGCTTTTGCAGCATCAACAACACGAGCCAGTTTCTCAGGGCCGCCAAGGTTCCCGGGATTAATACGAATTCCCTGCGCACCATTTTCCATGGCAGCCACTGCCAGGCGATAATCAAAATGGATATCTGCAATAAGAGGAATAAGGATATTTTCCCGGATTTCACGGATAGCTATCGCAGCGTCCTGGTCTAGTACAGCCACACGAACTATATCACATCCGGCATCCTGCAATCGTTCTATCTGATTAAGAGTTGTGGCAACGTCCCTGGTATCAGTGTTGGTCATGGACTGTACCGAAATCGGACTGTTACCCCCGACTGCCAGGCCGCCAACATGAATTTTTCTGGTCTGTTTTCTAAGTATCATTTTTTTTCTGTTCCTGTTGCTCTTTGTTAACCAGACTGAGTTCAGCGTCAGATGCTCTTACATACAGCGGAACTGCAGAGTCAAGAGGCATGACATCACCTGCATGCAACTGTTCACAACACAAAAAACCGATGGCTGCTGCCGAAGGATACGATAAGGGAAGAGGAGCCATGGTCACAAAATCACCAAGAATTTCCTTTAAAAAGTCACCGTAAATAAAAAGCCCGTCTCCCACCATCAGAGTTGGTTCCAGAACCTCTGCTGCAAGTTCATCCGCTTTGAGTGCTTTAATACTCCCCTGCTGACGAAACACGCCCTGCTCATCTGACTGATACCATCTTCTGTAAACTTCCTTTTTCCGGGCATCAAGAAGAACACAAACTGGCTTTTCACCTGAGCAACAGAGAGCAAGTGCATCAAGTGTTGAAACACCGAGCAATGGCTTATCCATGGCTGTGGCCAGTCCTTTCACAGTGGCCATACCTATACGTAATCCGGTAAACGAGCCAGGCCCAAGTCCGACGGCAAGGCCATCAATATCAGCAAAATCGATACTGTTTTCACTGAGCAGCCAGTCAATTCCTGTGAGCAACCGTCTGGAATGCGTACGATTACTGTTTAAACTTAAAGTTGCTACCAACTCACCCTGATGTACATCTCCTCTTGTGAGTGCTACCGAGCTGCATGGTGTGGATGTATCAATGGCAAGAATCAGTGGACGAGCATTGCTCACGAGCTGAAAATCCTTGCGAGATCATTATAGAATACAAAAGCCATGGCAGTAACTAAAAAGGCAATACCGATCTGCTGGCCCACAATCTGCATTTTCTCAGACAATGGTTTTCGTCGGATAGCTTCAATGGTAAGAAACATTAAGTGGCCACCATCAAGCACAGGAATGGGCAGAAGATTTAGAATACCAAGATTGACACTGAGCAGGCCCATAAAAAAAACCAGATTCACCCAGCCGGCCTGCATCTGTTTGCCTGCAATCTGGGCAATGAGAATCGGGCCACCAAGTTCTGAAACAGGAACCACCTGTTGGATAAGTTTCACAAAGCCCAATACCGTCAGACTGATATACATCCAGGTTTGAGAACAGGCCGCCTGAAAGGCGCCGACCAGCCCTGTTGGCGAATAAAATAGCTCCTCTGCCTTGACGATACCGATCATAAATCGTTCTCCGACTTCTTCGCCAAAAATATTTTTCACAGGCTGCTTTGCCGGGCTTACTAAAAGTATAACTTCTTCGTTTCCACGGGCAAGCAGGAAAGTCAGCTCTTCGCCTTTTGAATCCTTGACCAGATTCAGAACATCCATCCACTGCCGGGTCGGGTGACCATTAATTGTGATAATGGTATCTTCCACCTGAATGCCTGCAAGGGCAGCAGGAGAATCCGGGGTAACCTGTCCAATTTTGGTGGTGTCGCGGCTGTCCGGTAAGCCAACAAAAAGGAACACCATAAAAAAGAGAAACAGGGTAAAAAGCAGATTAAAAAGAGGGCCGGCTAAAACAATAAGAAAGCGCTGCCAGACGGATTTATGGGCAAAGGAAGCCTCTCTTTCTTCTCTTCCTGCCTCCTGTTGTTCGTCTGGATTTTCTCCAAACATCTTTACGTAGCCACCCAGTGGCAGGGCACTTAGTTGATATTCAGTTTCTCCTACGGTTTTGCTGAATATCTTAGGGCCAAAGCCAAGAGAAAATTTCAGTACTCTCACCTTAAACAGTTTGGCAAAGAGAAAATGGCCCATTTCATGAACAAAAATAAGAACGCCTAGAACAACAATAAATGAAACAGCAGTATTCATATAAAACCTTCACAGGTTGGTTGATAAAATATTATGCTTTTGAATCAATGAGAATAGAAGCCTCTGCCCTTGCCTGACGGTCAGCTAGCAGGATATCATCGATGGAGTCTTCACTGCCCTCCTCTACTTTGTCCATAACCTTAGCCACGATTGCAGCAATATCAAGATAGGAAATCCGTCCTTCAAGAAAAGCATCAACAGCAATTTCGTTTGCTGCATTGAGTACGGCAGGTTGAACCCCACCATTACGAATGGCCTTAAAAGCCAGGGAAAGGGCGGGAAAACGATCATAGTCAGGAGCATGAAATTCCAGATTGGAACATTGGGCCAAATTTAATCCAGGTAGTGACATGGGCAGCCGTCTCGGATAGGATAAAGCATAGGCTATGGGGATACGCATATCAGGAATACCAAGCTGGGCAATCACTGAACCATCTTGGTATTCCACCAGAGAATGAACAATGGACTGGGGATGTACGACCACTTCAATGGCATCCACTGAAACGTCAAAAAGCCATTTGGCCTCAATGACCTCAAGCCCTTTATTCATAAGAGTGGCAGAATCGATGGAAATCTTACGTCCCATATCCCAATTAGGATGAGCAAGAGCCTGATCAGGAGTGACGGTTTCCAGTTCCTGCTGACTCTTTTCTCTAAAGGGCCCACCTGATGCTGTGAGAATAATTTTAGCAACATCATCACTGTGCCCCGCCTCCAGAGCCTGGAAGATAGCACTGTGCTCAGAATCCACAGGAAGGAGCTGAACAGCCTTTTCCCTGCAACGATCCATGACAAGTTTACCAGCCATGACCAGGGTTTCCTTGTTGGCAAGCCCTATATCTTTACCTGCCTCAATGGCAGCTAAGGTGGGTAGCAGGCCTGCTGCCCCAACGATGGCGGAAATTGCCATTTGGGCGGAGTCCAGTGATGCGACTTCGCTGCTGCCATCTGTGCCGAATTTTACCCTGTTTCTATATTCAACAGGGAGTTGCTGACAGAGCAGCTCTGCTCCATCATGGTCAGCAACTGAAATCAGTTCCGGATCAAATTCCAGTACCTGATCCAGTAGTTTAGAAATATTTCTGCCGGCAGCAAGACCGACAATAGAGTAGCGATCCGGAAAACTACGCACCACATCAAGAACATTACACCCAATAGAACCGGTGGATCCTAGAACAGTAAGTTTTTTCATAGAAGTTGAAGGAGATAATAGAAAACAGGGGCAGCAAACAAAATGGAGTCAGTACGATCCAGAACACCACCATGACCACCAAGAATAGTTCCGGAATCTTTTGTTCCTGTTGCTCTTTTGATGACAGATTCAACAAGATCACCACAAATGCCAATGACACCTAATACAAAGGCAGAGGCAAGCACAAAAAACCAGGGAACTGTCTGCAAAAGAAGCAAGGATAAGATTACTGCAACAGCCATTCCGGTAATAATACCGCCAACAGCACCTTCAATGGTCTTATTGGGGCTGATCAAAGGACTAAGTTTATGTTTACCCAGGGCACGCCCGGTATAATAGGCGCCGGAATCAGAACCTGCGGTGATACCGGTCAAAATAAGCAGCCAGTAGTTCCCTTCCGGCATTGTTCTTATCATGAGTATATGAGCCCCCAGAAATCCAACCCAGATCAATCCGAGACTGCAGCGTGAAAAGAATCCATAGCTGTCAAAATCCTTTTGATATGTGCCAAGAGTCCAAAATGATAGCAGTAAGAATGCGAGAAAAAGCCCAGCGTTAATGCCAAGTTGTGGGGTAATAAAAACAGAGCACAGGGGAAGAACAGATAAGAAAGCCAGAACCACTAGCCCTGACAAAGACTCTTCAGGCAGGGCCATTTTACCGTACTCATATGCTCCAATGACAAGCCCTGAAATGAGGACAAGGGCAAAAAGAACCGATGATCCTTTAAGCAGGAGAAGCAGCCAACAACCGGCTAAAGCAAGGCCTAGAATAACCCGATTCATATTCACCCACTTTTGATTTGGGCGCTGGTTCGGCCAAAACGGCGTTCACGCCCCTGATATTCGGCAATGGCGTCAGCAAAAGCCTGTTCACGAAACTCGGGCCACATCACATCAGTAAAATATATTTCTGCATAGGAGGCCTGCCATAGAAGAAAATTGGATAGCCTGGCCTCGCCGCCGGTACGGATAAGGAGGTCTGGTTCAGGAAGGCCTGCTGTATAAAGATGATTATCAATGAGGTTCTCATCAATGTCATCAGTATTGATATCTCCAGCACTCACCTCAGTTGCAATGGTACGGATAGCTCGAATAAGTTCTGCACGTCCACCATAACTCAAGGCAAGGTTTAGTGTGAGTTTATCATTCTCTGCTGTGTCAGTGATGGTCTTTTGCAGAACATCACGAACATCTTTTGGAAGCTTCTCTATATCTCCAATACAGGTAAGTCGAATTCTGTTTTTGAGCATTCTGGAGAGCTCTCTTTGCAGATAAGTCTTCAGAAGCCCCATGAGCCCGCCGACCTCATCGGCCGGGCGTTTCCAGTTCTCTGTAGAGAATGCATAGAGAGTCAGAACCTCTACACCCAGTTCTGAGGCACTTTCAACAATTGTCTGTACAGAATCAACGCCCACCTTGTGACCATACAAACGAGGCTTGCTCCGCTGTTTGGCCCAACGCCCATTTCCATCCATTATAATGGCAACGTGACGGGGGATACGCAGGGGTTCTATGGGTTGAGATACGGGCATAATTCCTTTTGAAACTTACGAGACAAATTGATAACTAGTCAGGTGCATCCCAATAACTACAAACAATCTTGGAATGTAAAGCAGATGAAAAGATTTCACCCTAAAGGACACTATTTTTTAGTACCCTCCTGAGGAGGTATAAAAACGACGCTATCAAACTTCCATCATTTCTTTTTCTTTATGCTCAGTCACTTCATCAATTTGCTTAACATATGTATCAGTCTCTTTCTGCGCATCATCCTGGAGCTTAAAAAGATCATCCTCAGAAATATCCTTGTCTTTCTTCTGCTGTTTCAGGATATCGATTGCTTCTCGCCGGACATTACGGATAGCAACTCTGAATTCTTCAGCCACCTTTCGCACCTGTTTGACCAATTCTTTTCTCCGCTCCTCTGTGAGCTGAGGAATGGTCAAACGAATCACCTTGCCATCATTTGCAGGGGCAAGACCAAGATTGGATTTCATAATAGCTTTTTCTATGGCAGGGATCATTTGTGGATCCCAGGGCTGAATGGCAATCATCCTACTCTCAGGAATCGTCATGGTGGCAACCTGATTCATGGGCATTAAACTGCCATAGGCATCTACAGAGATTCCGTCAAGAAGTGAAATAGAGGCTCGACCGGTACGTACTTTTGAGAGTTCATTTTTAAAAGTTTCTACACTTTTTTCCATCTTATCTGCCATTTCAATAATCACTTCACTCATGCCAAGTTCTCCTGGTTCGTTACTTCTTTATTGGTGGAATAAACAAAACTCTCTTCAACTTCCAATAAGACTGCCGATCACTTCTCCACATACTGCGCGACGAATATTCCCTGATTGGGTCATATTAAGAACAAGAATCGGTTTATCATCTTCTTTGGCAAGTGCAATACCGGCAGCATCCATAACACGTAGATTTTTGCTGAGCACATCATCATAGGTAAGTTTCTCATATTTTACAGCATCGCTGTGCAGAACAGGGTCTTTATCATATACGCCATCAACTTTAGTGGCCTTGATGATGATATCCGCATCTATTTCAAGTGCACGAAGTACTCCGGCGGAATCTGTGGTAAAATATGGATTCCCGGTTCCAGCTGCAAAAATTACAGCACGCCCTTTTTCAAGATGACGAGTGGCACGGCGGCGAATATAGGGCTCACAAACCAAACGCATGGGAATGGCGGACATCACTCGTGTTACCACGCCACAACGCTCAAGGGCATCCTGCAACGCAAGTGAGTTGATCACCGTTGCAAGCATGCCCATGTTGTCGGCGGCGGTTCTATCCATTCCCTGACTTGCGCCCTTCACACCACGAAAAATATTTCCAGCACCGATCACGATGCCAACTTCCACACCGAGATCAATTATTTCTTTAATTTCTTCTGAAATCTCTCCAAGAACATCAGTATTGATACCAAAAGAGTCATCACCCATAAGGGCTTCACCACTCAATTTTAGCAGTATTCTTTTATACTTCAGTTCCATAACAACTCCTTTTCAAAAGAAATGAGAAATTTCACATCAAAGAAAAAAACTAAGCGCCGACCTGGAATCGGGAAAAACGTTTAATAGAAATGGACTCACCCATTTTTCCAATAAGATCAGTGATGAGCTCCTGAATGGTAAAATCAGGATTTTTAACAAATGGCTGATCAAGAAGACAAATCTCTTTCAGAAATTTTTCCATTTTTCCACCTACCATTTTCTCAACAATGTTTTCTGGTTTTCCGGAATCAAGTGCTTGCTGAACATAAATATCTTTCTCACGGATAAGTACCTCTTCGGGAACTTCTTCACGAGTGAGAGCAACAGGATTAACTGCAGCGACATGGAGCGCAAGGTCACGGGCAAATTCTTTAAAGGCATCAGTCTTTGCAACAAAATCACTCTCACAGGAAAGCTCAACCATGGCAGCAATCTTACCACCTGCATGGATATAACATTCAATCGTTCCTTCACTGGTGGCACGACCTGCCCTTTTTGCTGCAACAGCCAAGCCCTTTTGCCGAAGTAAATCAACGGCTTTTTCCATATCGCCATCGGTCTCGCTGAGTGCCTTTTTACAATCCATCATTCCTGCGGCAGTTTTATCACGCAGATCTTTCACCATTTGACTTGTGATTTTCACAATATACCTCCTGATTCGATGATTTGGCAAATTCGATTACAAAATCATCAACATATATAATTAATTTACTGTATGCGTTAATTGAAAAGATACGATTATATCTTTACTGTCTGTAACCAGAGCCATGAGACACAGGTAGACACGACAAAGGGGCTTATACAGCCCCTGAGTTGATAATACTGTTGATGCCATTTAAGGCATAAGTCTAGTTTGCAGCTTCTGTGCCTTCTTTTTTTTCTGGAGCTGCTGGAGCTGCTGGAGCTGCTGGAGCTGCTGGTGCTGCTGGTGCTGCCACCGGTTCCGCTCGAGGTGGCGCCGCCAGCACCACCGGTT
>JAOZQU010000327.1 GCA_029932055.1 Desulfocapsa sp. | reverse complement strand
GATTGTGCAAGGCAGGAGGCAAACCTTTTTTGGGGATATACAACATATTGGCCTGCACGATACTGACAGTATCGGGGAGTGGGCCTGTAATAGAATTTTCTTTAGTGGCTCCTGATGGAGGGAGAGTCCAGGGAATATCACCTGTTTCTTTATCAGAGCGTTTGTCCTCGATTTGTATTGTTTGAGTGGCCTTAGTGGTCTCTTTAACCTTTGCAGCCAATTCATCCGAGGTTATTTTTTCAATGTTCGCGAGATATGACCATTGGTCTTCATGTGGATGTAGGTTGTCGTCAAGAAAAACACTGTTCCCCTGTTCTCGTGGGAATTTTTGAAGCGGAAGTGCAATCAGGTTACCGAATCCGCCTTTGGGCATAGTATCCTGGTTAGGAAAGAAACGGTCATAAGATTTGAGTCCAATCTGATGCCTTTTGTCCATTGTTAATGTCAAAAGAGTAAAACCAAGTTTTCGGGCAACGGCCGCTGGAACAGTATCTTTAAAGAAAATCCAAACGTGCCCGCCATTTCCTGACCTGGAGCGTTCAATAACTGCCGGGATGTGATAAGTTTTACATGTTTCATAAAAAGCAGCTATGTCGGGTTGCCATTCTTTTTTATCGAAATCAACTGCCAGGAACCAACATGTTTCATCTTCTAGTAAAGGGTAAACACCGATAGTGTGCTTACCTGCTAAATGATTAAAAATTGTCTGATCTGATACTGGAATAAGACTTCGATTTTTGCACTGGCCACATTTGACTTTTTTCTTGTTACAGTATGCTTTGTTCCATTCATTTTTACAGGCAGGAGAATACCCTTTACGCCCATCTTTGGCCTGCCAGAGAACTGGGTAAACATCTTCTCTGCCACGAAAAAGATTTCGAAAAAGTTCTATTTTATCTTCTACAGGAGAATGAATGGAGATTGAGGCAGAATGGTGCTGATCTGATTTTACACTTTTTTCTGCTGTTCGATGAATTGTTTGCTTCTCATCCAAGGCATCCAATGTCTGTTTCAATAGTTCATTTTCTTTTCGCAGACGGCTACATTCAGTTTGAGATTTTTCAAGTTGCTCTGTCAAAAGCTCAACTGTTGTCATTACAGGACAGACGAATTACATTTTCTATGGATTTGAACCTTTTGAGGCATGACTCAATTTCTCCCAAAGTCTGACTTGTTTTGCATGGCACATTTCCAATTATTTATGCTACAGCTTTTTTCCACAGGTCAACATATTTCCAAGTCAAACCTGTTATGATTCTACCTCCTCCTAAAAGATGACATGTCTATGAGTGTCAGGTATGATTACGCTCAATCACTTAAATTGTCAGATAGAGTATGAACAACTACAAATTAAATTACAGATTTCCGATGTTCTGTTGTATTCGTTCCAGAATCGATTCAAATGGAATTATACCTTTATAATATAAATCTGCGGTCTTCTCATATTCAACTCTATACTGTGCACGGACTTCTGGGTCACTCAATAGAAAAGCTTCATTTTTTTTAATTTCAAGCTCATCACCTGTTCGAAATCTTTTCTTCTTGTGTGCGACATAAGCAGCTGTTCCTATAAATTTCTGAACATCAGAGTTTTCCAATAAGCAATATATGTCATAGTAATGCCGCAGGAAATTGTTCTGAAATTCACCTGCCTTCTGTTGCGAACGAAATTTGGTAGATATTGTCTGGAGCTTTTCAATAAAAGTGTACCCTGGCCGGTAACATTTAATGCCATATGCAAGGTTATCGGCAAATAGAATTCCTTTTGAACTAGCGGCCTTGCTATAAGCCCAAGAAGAGATATCTACTGGATCGTTGGGTTCGACGTCATCAAAACCTACTTCTAGCAACACTCCATTCTTTACACCATTCAATGGATCAAGCGTGTTTGGGTATTTTAATTGTATACCAACATTTCGACATCTTCCTGTTGGATCATCGTAAGCAGGGGCAATTTCAACGGTATCAATGCCTGGTATTTTGATCTCACCAGCCAACCACTCAAAATACTTCAGTCTGGATTCAATATGAGATTTTTTCGTATGATTTTTGCCATACCTGACATCCATTCCAGCAGGTGGATCAATCTGAATGTCAATATCCTCTGAAAAACGGTCTATAATGCCGTAGCCTTTTGACAGGGACGTTCCACCTTTAAGCTGAAAGCTGAATCCCTGGGACGTAAGGCCAAAAAGGCAGTGCATGATCCAGTAATCTTTCTCTATAAGCTGTGGGGCGATCCCGTGCTCACCTGACACAACCTGAATGAGTTCGCCGAAATCCTTTAGTTCGTGGAGAAAAGATTTAGATTCCATGGTTTAGATTTTCCAGATGTTTTTTTGTTGATAACTTCGCGAAACGTTTAACTGCCGACCGTAATCGCTTGGAATCCATGTCGGGCAACTTCATCTTCACACGCTTCAAAACCTCATGGCGGTCTTCAGCCAAATTTTCAAGGTTGTTGAGTATATCAACCAGTAAAAACTCGGGGGTTACTTTTTTCGGATATCGAGGTTTTACACGAAAATCAAAAGTTTGCCCGCCAAGTTTAAATTTTCCATGACGTTTGTGGTTGTAAACAACTCGTAAGTTGTATAACTGAGTGGTCCCGACCCCCAGAGCATTATAATCATTTGGTGAGGTCAGTAGAAAATCATCGTCTTTCAA
Organism: Desulfocapsa sp.; assembly: GCA_029932055.1. GTDB lineage: Bacteria > Desulfobacterota > Desulfobulbia > Desulfobulbales > Desulfocapsaceae > Desulfocapsa. The sequence continues at coordinate 530 of JAOZQU010000327.1, read as the reverse complement.
AAAAACACGGACCAACTTTTCCGGATTGGCAGGTACTTTCCCGAAACGGCTTTGTTTTGGGCACAGATACACTCCTTGCCGGAGTTTCATCAGGGTGTCGTCTGAGACCAGTTGCGACAGATGACGATCAACACTTCGAGACCATTTGGTTAAATCTGCGCGTCTATAAACTTGGCCTGGACGCAAATGTTTTTTGACTTCTTCAAGTGTGTTCATTTTATAACCTCCTAAAAAGAGTATAAGTACATTTTAGGGTTATGCAACAATTTTTATTTAAAAATCATGCATAATATAATTCTAATACATTGTTTATATAAAATATATTTGTTTGTGTGAATATATTTTATGGTTTTCTATTGGAGATGGTGGGGCTGCCTGTGTTTAGTGTAATCCACTCTTCATAAAGCAGGGCAGGGGGAAGATAATTCATACAGATATTTTATCTATATCAGAATAGCGATGGCCACAAATCCTTTCGCCAGGAAGGAAACATGAATATGGAGACGAAGAAAATGAAGATTCCATTTCTA
>JAOZQU010000105.1 GCA_029932055.1 Desulfocapsa sp. | reverse complement strand
TTTTTACAGGGCCTTCGCAATCAGGACATTGAGTTAAAGGGGCATCAGCCATTCGCTGCTGCACCTCAAAAACTTTTTCACATGCAGGACATTCATATTCATAAACGGGCATTACTGACTCCATCATACTTATATATTTTTTTATAATACCAGGCAGTAGTTGACTGTCTTCAACTCAACACTACTGGGTACAACCAAACCAAACGCAATGCTAATGTAATGCTCAGTTTTCAGCCTGTCAACTCCCTATTCAACCCCGGCAACAGTCTCTTTCAATGACAGGACACCGGACGATCCCCCTTCTTTCCTTGACTTTTACACATCGCGCTATACTATCCATCTTTCATTACTTTTTATTTATGAAATCAAGATTGAAATTGAAATATATTAATCAGGAGAAGATTATGACAAAAACACTGGTTGAAATGGCAGCAGAGATTGTTCAAGCACAGGGTAATTCAAAAAGCATGACCATAGAAGAATTACAGGATGCCCTCAAAGAAACTTTTTCCACTCTACAAAATCTACATGCAATGGAGACTGGTGAAAAAATTACTGAGACTGACGAAAAAAAGCCGGCTATTGCTCCTGAAAAATCTATCTTAAAAAATAAAATCATCTGTCTTGAATGTGGGGAATCATTCAAAACACTTTCTTTTAAACATCTTCTTTCCCATGAACTGACAAGGCGAGAATACAGAATTAAATATGGTTTTTCTCTCAGACAGCCACTTTGTGCAAAATCAATTACAGAAAAACGAAAATCAGCTGGGAAAGAACGTGGTATTCCAGATGCATTAAAAAAATCTATTGCAGCACGTAAAAAATCAGCTGCTGCAAAGAACAAAAAAAAATGATGCCGCCCAAACATCAATAACAAAAAAAATTTAAAAATAATGATTGGTATTTTTGATTCAGGCGTTGGCGGCATGACAGTTGCTCATGCCGTTGAACAGCTTCTGCCCGAGTACTCACTGGTCTATTACGGGGATATTGCAAGAACACCCTACGGCCCCAAAAGTCCAAAGACCATCATTGACTATTCCATTCGCAACACGGATTTTCTGCTGGATAAAGGAGCGGAATTAATTATTATCGCATGCAATTCCGCCTCATCGGTGGCAACAGAAACTCTGCGCAAGCATTTTCAGGTTCCCATCATTGAAGTTGTTACACCTGCTGCCAAATGTGCCATAGAAACAAGCAAAAATGGACAAATTGGCATTATCGGCACCAGGGCCACAGTGAAAAGCGGAATTTACCCAAAAACCATTACTACAGAACGTCCCGATTTCAAAGTTTACCAGGCCGCCTGCCCTTTACTGGTTCCTCTGGTTGAAGAAGGCTGGCTCAACAAAAGGGAAACAAAAATGATCCTGCGCCGCTACCTGCATCCCTTAAAAGACAAACAGATCGACACTTTGGTTCTTGGTTGTACCCATTATCCCCTGTTAAAAGACCTGATTCAGGCAAGGATCGGTAAACGAGTGAAACTCATTGACTCTTCCACCCAGACCGCTCAATATGTAAAAGATTATCTTGTGCGCAACCCGGATATTGTATCAAGACAGGAGCGTGTCAAGCATCGTTACTACGCATCTGACACTACAGAGACAGCCCTGAAAGTGGCTGAGCGCATCTTTTCCCGTCCTATGGAGTTGATAATTGTATGAATACTACTATGGCAACAAATCGTTTGACCTTCTGTCTTTTTCTGTTTTTCTTTCTCTTTTCAGGTTCTGCAGCAGCCCTGGCAGAGTCGCCGGAAGCTGTTGCATCCAGGCTGCAAAATCGTTACGACAAGATTCAATCACTGAGCTTTGATTTTATACAGGATACCAGAGGGCAACTCAGTGGACGCCCGAAAAAAGGAAGCGGGCAGGCTTTTTTTGTTAAAACCCCTGCTGACGACAGGGCATCAGGGATAAGCAAGCCAGGTAAAATGCGTTGGAATTACTCCACTCCGGATAGACAGGTACTGGTGAGTGACGGGACGAGCTTTTCCATGTATTTTTCGTCCCTTGAACAGATGATTATTACTCCAGCTAAAGCTTTGGAACAGGATCTCACCTACTCTTTTTTTACCGGAACCGGCAATCTACTGGAGGACTTTGCAATTCTTCCTCCAGATCAAAGCTCTGCCGCAAAGCACGACAAAACAGCAGTTATTAAATTAGTGCCAAGGGCCAAACAATCCCAGGTGGCCTCAATTCATCTCTGGGTGACGGACGACTCACTCATTCGTCGCATAGAGCTCCTTGATCATTTTGACACTTTGACCGTCCTTAATTTCAGTAGTCTCAAGGTCAATACACTTAATGCTGATGACAAGGTTCTCATGGAACGACTATTTAACTTCACACCTCCAGAAGGAACAGAGATCATCCATCAATGATGGCAGAGAACAAAAAGATATCGCATCCGTTCAGATTAGGCCTGGTGTCCATGCCCTGGTCGATTTTTAATCGGCCTTCCATCCAGCTTGCAGCCCTCAAGGCTTTTCTGGATCGTGATAAAGCCCTTGCAACAACTCTTTTCCATCCATACCTCACAGCTGCAGCAGCCATCGGAACAGAAAACTATCATTATCTGGCAAAAAACAGCTGGGCGGGCGAGGCACTCTATAGCCCCCTGCTCTTCCCAGAGCAGGCAAAACCGGCAGAAAAACTCTTTTATGAAAACTGCCGTAAAGAAAAAAAACTTGCGCAACTAAATTTTTTTAATTGTGGACAGCTCCTGGAACAGGCACTTGAACAATGGCTCAGCTCCGTTGATTTTGCTTCTTTTCACCTCATTGGTTTTTCCATCTGTTTCAACCAACTCATCTCTTCACTCACTGCTGCATCAAGAATCAAAAAAGCCTACCCGGAGTTACCCATTGTTTTTGGCGGCTCCGGCTGTGTAGGTGAAATTGGTAAGTCTCTGCTCCAGAATTTCTCCCAGATCGACTATGTCATCAGTGGAGAGGGAGAGGAAGCATTACAACAACTTTGTCATTCTCTGAAATCTCCCGAAAACACAAAACCATTGCCACTTCAGATATTAACCAGAGAACCAGAAAGAGAAATGAAAAGCAGCTGTGCCGGGGTTGCAGACATAAACAATCTGCCTGTACCGGATTTCACCCCTTACTTTCAGGAAATAGGCAACAATTATCCAGGCCAACCCTTTATCCCTGTACTTCCCATTGAATTCTCCAGGGGATGCTGGTGGAACAAATGCACTTTCTGTAATTTAAACCTCCAATGGCGCGGCTATCGCTGGAAAACAGCAAACACGATGCTGGAAGAAGTAAAACAACAGTCCAGTCGTTATCAATGTCTGGATTTCTGTTTTACAGACAATGCCCTGCCCCCAAAAGAGGCTGATGCATTTTTTAAAACCCTTGCCAAAGAAAAAACTAACTTTGACTTCTTTGCTGAAGTTCGGGTTATCACTGATCCGGACAAGCCACGCCTCTATCGCCAGGGTGGACTCTCTACAGTGCAGGTGGGTATTGAATCACTTTCCACCACGCTGCTTAAAAAAATGAAAAAAGGAACCACAGCCATTGAAAACATTGCAGCCATGCGCCAGAGTGCAGAGGCGGAAATAATACTGGACGGCAATCTTATCATTGAATTCCCTGGAAGCACTGCAGACGAGGTTCAGGAAACCCTCGATAATCTTGATTTTGTTCTGCCCTTTTCTCCTCTTACAAGCGCCTCTTTCTTTCTCGGTCATGGCTCGCCTGTGGCCGAGAACCCCAAAAGCTACGGAATTCTTTCCGTAACTCAGCATGCTGGGAATAAAAAATTATTCCCCCGGAAACTGCTGAAAAATCTTACCATGCTGATCAAAGACTATCGGGGCGATCGTACATTACAGCGTAAACGGTGGAAACAAGTGGTGAGAAAGATTGAATCCTGGCAGGAATTCCATATCAAAAGGAATCCATCAAAACCAGCCCTTAGCTATCGGGATGGCAGCACATTTCTTCTCATTCGTCAGGAACAGATTAACGGCCCGCCACTTCAACATCGTTTACAGGGATTATCACGAAAAATTTATCTTTTTTGTCGAAAAATTCAGAAATTTGATACCATCAGCCAGGAATTTTCAAATGTTAAGGAGTCAACACTCATGAACTTTCTTCAAGATCTCCGCAATAAAAAATTGATGTTTAGCGAAAAAGAGTTTTTCCTGACCCTTGCCATCAATCAAGATCAAAAAGAATAGTATTTCTTTCGTTACTATTCATGGTATAGTCGCGCAACTTTTTCTCCTCAAATGAGCCTCAACCAATAGGGTATTACTATGTCCGAAGACAGTACCAGTTTTGCAGAACTTTTTCAGGAAAGTGAGTCCAAGTCCGTACGCCGCCTCAAACCAGGGCAGAAAATTACAGCCACCATCGTTGGCATCAGTGGCGAAACCGTCTTCCTTGATACAAGTGGAAAAAGTGAAGGAATTCTCGATGCCTCGGAATTGCTAAATGATGACAAGGAAAATGTTGCAGCTGTTGGTGACAAGATCCAAGTCTACTTCCTGAAAACAAAAAATGGTGCCCAACTTTTTACCATCAGTATTGGTTCCGGAAAAAATACTGAACACCTAGAAGAGGCCTGTCGAAGTAGTATCCCGGTTGAAGGGCTGGTCAAAGAGGAGATCAAGGGCGGTTTCGAAATCATCCTTGGCGGCTCAATCCGCGCCTTCTGCCCCTACTCTCAAATGGGGCTGAGGCGTGTGGAAGATGCGGCTGCTGAATACATTGAAAAACGCATGAACTTTCTCATCACCCGTTTTGAAGAAAACGGTAGAAACATAGTAGTTTCAGCGCGAGCGCTCCTTGAAGCAGAACGTGAAAAACTTCGCGATGCATTAAAAGAAACCCTTGAAGAAGGACAGACAATCAGTGGAGTGATCACTTCCATTCGTGAGTTTGGTGCCTTTGTTGATATTGGTGGTGTGGACGGCCTTGTACCGATTTCTGAAATCGGGTGGAGCCGGGTGGAAAACATCAATGATTACTATGCAGTGGATCAGAAAGTAAGCGTAGTTGTTAAGAAACTGGACTGGGATAACAATCGCATCACCCTCAGTATCAAGGAAACCCTTGAAGATCCCTGGGAACAGGCTGCTGCAAAGCTCAGTGCCGGTAATATCATTACAGGCACAGTGGTTCGTCTGGCACAATTTGGTGCTTTTGTTAATCTTGAGGCTGGAGTGGACGGGCTTATTCACATCTCAAAACTTGGTAAAGGGAGACGAATCAACCATCCCCGTGAAGTGCTTGAAGAAGGACAGGAAATTGAAGTCCAGGTGGAAAGTGTTGACACAGTTGAAAAAAGAATCAGCCTTGCGCCATCTGACTATGTCAGCCCTGATGATGACCAGAAATCAGAAGCAAAAATGGTGAAAAATTTCCAAGATAACAGGAAAGAGCAATCCGGAAATTTAGGAACCCTTGGAGACCTCCTGCAGGCAAAACTTGCGGAGAAATCGAACAGGAACAAATAGGTTCTACTCAAAAAAAGCCACGCAGTACCATGAGCACACCTATCTGGATAAGTCACAGAGGACTTTCCCAAAAGTATGACGAAAATAGTCAAACAGCTTTTAACTCAGCCTGTGATGCAGGATTTCCCTGGTTAGAGACAGATCTGCATTGCACAAAAGATGATCATATTGTTCTGTGCCATGATTCTAAACTGGATATGGTTGCATCATGTTCAGGACGCATTGCTGAAATGACAAGGGCTGAACTAAAAAAAATTCAACTAAAAAAAGGAGGCTATTTTTTATTTCTTGATGAATTTATTGCGGAATTTAAAAAGCAACAGTGGGTTTTTGACATAAAACCCGATACTGCAGCCCAAACTATTAAAGTTATAAGCAATCTTCTGATCGACGATAAATCATTACTTAATAAAATTACTTTTCTTTTTTGGAACAAAAAACTACAGGAAAACTTTTTGAAAACTTTTTCTAATGCCATTTGTTTTTCAAATAAAGCACAGTGTTACCAATCAGTAATTGCGACTCTTTTTGGTTTATCCATGTTAGGTAATATTAAAAAGAATAAAATATACGCAATAATTCCTAGAATGTTTGGCCTGGCTTTAATTAACAAACGAATCGTGCAATCATTTCACAAACGAGGAGCTCAGGTAATAGGTTATTTGCCCTCAACTAAAGATGAAGTTCAGCTATGCCTTGATGCAGGGGTTGATTATATTCTAAGCGACCATCGACCTGTTAGTTAACCCGACCAAAAGAGACTCCACATTGCCGCCTGATACCCTGAGCCGGTACCGACCTCAAGAACCTTGTGTTGCTGTTTTTATACGCAGTATCTCAGACATGTAGGCGACGATGGACGGTTGGGAGATTGTTTGACCATGACCGATGGGAAGTGGGCCATCGACATAAGCAAGTCGCCGAAGATTAGAGGGAACAAAAAGATGACGGGGGACAGTGGCCATGGCCCGGAGAACCAGGGGATCTTTGATATCACGTGATTTAAGCTGACTGGCCACCATTTCCAGGCGTTTCAGCGGAGAATCGAGTGGACTTTCAGTGGCATTTGCAGAAGGCGGCCAACCGGCAGGCAGGTTTCCGGCAAAGAATATGCCAACCAGATGCTATGAATAATTGCAGTGCTACAGACGATCTCAGTATTGTGTAAATCCGTTCAGTCAGACTGTACCTGATTGCTTGCAGCATCTCTATCACCTCCGGCACGTTCGGTATGAATTGATTACATCATCGTTATACGGACCTTGTGTAAATATTACTATGAACTATTGTGTTTATCATCGTGTTAACAGGGTAATACTGTAATTTTGAACATCTTACCGGTCTGAGTTTTCAGTATGCAGTTTTCAGTTACTGAACACTGCTAACTGAAAACTTTGCGACAATACGAAACTTATTCCTTTGCGGTAAAGACATTATCGTCTTTGTACAAAATCTCTTTCTCCAGTTCACCCGATTCAGAATACCATTTTTTAACACCATTTATTTCGTTGTTTTTATAGGGTATTTCTTCTTTTAATTTTCCTGATTCATAGTACTGTCTTTCTATACCGTTTATTTGCCCGTCCTTGAAAGGAATTTCAGCTACTAAGACTCCAGTTTGATCATGTTTCCTGGCAACACCATTTTTCTCTCCATCCTTGAAAAGGATTTCCCAGAGCATGATTCCTGAACCGTTATATATCGTGGTAACACCATCTTTTTTCCCTTCTTTGTAATGCGTTTTATTCTTTAATATCCCTGATTCAGAATACTGTTTGATAAAACCATTTACAGGCGTATTAAGTGCATTGTCATACACTATTGAATTTTTAACTGACACCTCTTCGTTTGTATAAACCTTATCACCCGCAGCATAGACAAAAATAGAGCTAAAAAAACAGAATATTACGCTAATGATAAAGCAATATTTTCTTTTCATTCTCACACATCATCCTCGTCTAACCTTTATCATCTAATGATTTAGCTTCATCCACCAGCATCACCGGAATATCATCTCGAATTTCATAAAGCAGATGACATTTCTCACAAATAAGTCCGTCTTTTTTTTCATTGAGTACAACTGGTTCTTTACATTTGGGGCAGGCCAGAATATCCAGCAGATCCTGATTAAGCATTTTCATTTCTCCTTGATGAGTTGCAGTTGCAGTTGCAGTTGCAGTAATGTATCACGAATAACTCTTTATTTCATCTTGAATAGATAGAAGATATTTCGCCTGTAGACTGATTATTTGATCCATGGTAGAATTTGTTAAAATATAAATGTGATGGCATCGCATAGAGCACCCTTAGAATCAGGGAATAACGGATTAGGAAAAAGTTTTTATTTGTACGACGCCATCAAATCCCAGGAAATCATAATGAATAATACAATCGGATTTATCGGCGGCGGACAAATGGGTGAAGCCCTGATTCGCGGAATAATTGATTCAGGCCTCTATGAGGCAGCCGCGATCTCTGTTGCAGAACCCAACCAGAAACGCCTTACCTACATGACTGACACCTACGGAGTTCAGGGGTTTGCAGACAGTGCTCCTCTCTGGGAATCCTGCTCAACAATCCTTCTTGCTGTAAAACCACAGATCATGGGGATCGTCCTTGCAGCCGGCAAAGATCTGGTAAGCCCTGAACATCTGATTATCACCATCGCTGCCGGACTTCCCCTCTCCTTTTACGAACAGAGATTCGGACGTGACGACTGCAAAATCATACGGGTCATGCCCAATACTCCTGCACTAGTCCTTGAAGCTGCATCAGGGCTCAGCGGTAACAAAAATGCAACACAAGATGATCTCCTTCGTTGCGAAGAGATCCTGAATAAAATTGGTAAAGCCGTTATCCTTGAGGAAACAGCCCTCGATGCTGTGACAGGCCTATCGGGATCAGGCCCTGCCTATGTTTTCACCTTTGCAGATGCAATGATTGATGCGGGTATAAAGGCCGGTTTACCTCGCCCTACTGCTGAGACCCTTGCCCTGCAAACCATCCTTGGCTCAGTAAAACTTCTTATTGAAAGTAAAAAACACCCTGCTGAGCTGCGAGCCATGGTGACATCACCGGGAGGAACCACCATAGCTGCCCAACACGTTCTGGAACGTAGCGGCTTCAAGGGGATTGTCATGGATGCAATAGAAGCTGCAGTAAACCGCTCAAAGGAACTTGGAAAAAGCTGATATGTCACCTCTGTCCGAAGCTTTTCGTACAAGCCTGAACTTTTCCCTGAAACATGCGGGGATTGTTTCCAAAAGAGGCTATGCTCCGGCAGCAGAACTTGCTGCCGACATTTCCAAAAGACTCAAGCAACAGGGAATCGAGGTTTCTACTGGTACTGTAAACGAGGATCTGGATGTTCTTATTGTCCTTGGCGGTGACGGAACCCTGTTGCATGTGGCTGATCAGGCAGCACGCTATTCCATCCCTGTGCTGGGAATCAACATGGGAAATCTGGGTTTTCTCACAGAACGCACAGAGCAGGAAGCAACTGCTGCAGTAGATGAGCTGATCACTGAAACAGTTACCATTGAAAACCGAATGATGCTCAAAGTTTCCCTTGCTGGAAAAGGCAAAACAAGCAAGTCCCGCTATGCCTTAAACGAGGCAGTCATCAGTAAGGGAACCATTGATCAGCTGCTCCAGCTTGCCACCAGAGCTGACGACGAATACATTACCACCTACAAGGCAGATGGCCTTATTTTTTCAACCCCCACAGGTTCAACTGCCTACAACCTCTCAGCCGGAGGCCCTTTAGTGTACCCCGGGCTGGCATCCATTCTGGTCACTCCCATCTGCCCTTTTATGCTGAGCTCACGACCAGTGCTTTTGCCGGCAAACAGTCGTCTGCGAACAAGTCTTGAAAGTGGGTCGAATCACAAAGCACATATCATAGTTGATGGTCAACCGGCCTGGGACATGGATGGAGAAGACACCCTTGAGATCGAAGCTGCAAAACACCCTCTACGTCTCATTATTTCCCCGCATCGTGACTACTTTGCCATTTTGAGAAATAAACTGCATTGGGGGTATTGGCTGATCACATAAAGTCAACCGTTATTTCTTTTTCTTGATCCCATATTTTTTCATCTTATACTGGAGTAAACTTTTAGTAATTCCAAGCCTTTCGGCAGCCCTGGCCTGCACATTGGCAGTTGCTTCCAGAGCCTGATGCAACATCTTATCCTCAATTGTATAAAGGACATCATTCAATCTTGCATCTGCAGGAATCATCTGCCTAAGATCGATGTCCTGTCCCCAGGCCTGTTGTTTGTCCTGCCCTATTGACTCAGGCTGAACATCGTCAGCAGTTATCTTGTTCTCATCACATAGTATAGCTGCACGTTCAATGGTATTTTCCAACTCCCGCACATTCCCTTCCCATGGCAAACCAACAAGAAGGCGCATGGCTTCTTTATTAATTTCAAGATCTGATTTGCCAAGACGTTCAGCAACACTTTTCACAAAATATTCAACCAGCAGAGGTATATCATCCTGACGCTCCCTGAGTGCCGGTAAGGCAAGATGGATTACATTCAGACGATAGTAAAGATCTTCACGGAATTTTCCTTTTTTCACTTCCTCTTTTAATTCGTGGTTGGTGGCGCTCACAATCCGCACATCAACACTCAATGTCTTACTCCCACCTACCCGTTCAAAATGTTTCTCCTGAATGGCGCGTAGCAGCTTTGCCTGAAGTGCCAGGGGAATTTCACCTATCTCATCAAGAAACAGTGTCCCACCATCAGCGAGTTCAAAACGCCCTTTACGCATGACAACTGCCCCGGTAAATGCACCTTTCTCATGCCCGAACAGTTCACTTTCCAGAAGATTATCAGCAAGAGCTGCACAATTCACAGTAATAAAAGGTTTGTCAGCACGCGGACTGTTAAAATGAATCGCCTTGGCCACCAGTTCCTTTCCTGTCCCACTCTCACCGGTGATCAAAACAGATGAAGGAGTAGGTGCAACCTTTTCAATCAGCTCGTATACCTGCCGCATATGCTTGCTTTTTCCAACCATTCCGGAAAACCCGGTACGTTCAAGCATCTCTTTGCGCAGTCTGCTGTTTTCACGAAGCAGGGAATAATGATGCACGGCCTTGTTAATATTAACCAGCAGTTCATCATTGGAAAATGGCTTGGCAAGATAGTTGTATGCCCCTGCCTGCATAGCAGCCACTGCTTTTTCAACTTCTGCAAAGGCAGTAATCATGATTACCGGCAGGTGCCTATTACTCTCTTTGATTTTTTCCAGAAGTTGCAAGCCATCCATTCCCGGCATCTGCATATCTGTGATGACCAGATCAAGATCCACATCCTGTACGATTGCCAGGCCTTCTTTTCCGGATGAGGCCGTAAAGACCTCCAGTCCTTCATCACGAAGTAATTCCGAGAGAACTATGAGATAATTGGGTTCATCATCAACGATAAGTATTGAATACATTATTTTTCCATCTAAAAAGTTATGTTAAGCTAGTTAATTTCGTAAAAACTTGATTTGTCAGATGGAGTCGTAAAAAACTTCATCTACGAGGCGCGTAAATTTTCTATCATTTCGGCGTACTTAAGTACGTCGTAATGATAGAAAATTTACAGCAACGAAGTAGATGAAGAGTTTTTACGATTCCATCAAGCTTTTGCAGCAAGTCTCTCTTTTATCTTCTCTAAAAGTTCAGGAGGAACAAATACATTATTGCCTCCGGCAAGGCGTGTTCCCGGACGAATATCCCCATGATAATCACTGCCTCCAGTCAACAACAGACCATTTTCTTCAGCAAATTTCCTGATTCTTTTTCTCATTTTTTTCTTCTGAGTGGGATAGTAGGTTTCAATCCCTTCGAGACCGTAAGATTTCAAAACAGGGAGCAGTGTAGCAAGGAAGTTCAGCGTTCTATCCACCTGAACTGGATGGGCAAGAACAGCTATTCCACCAGCTCCGGTAATAAATCCAATGGCATCTTCTGCGCTGTAAGCAAACCTGGCAACATAAGCTTTTGCATCTTTTTTCAGATACTCATCAAAGGCCTGGGGCATGGATCGTACCATTCCATGATTCATGAGAAGTTTCGCAATGTGCGGACGACCTGTCTGCCCAATCCCTGAAATATCCTTCAGTTCTTTCACTGTTGCGGCAACACCAAGTGCCTGTAATTTTGCTATGATTTTATCGTTCCTGCGATCTCTTGCCTCCTGCAGAGTTGCCAGTGCATATGCCAGTTCAGCATTGGAAGGATCCATATAGTAACCCAGGATATGCAATGCTATTTTTTTATGCATAACACTGATTTCAAGGCCGGGAACCACTTCCACCCCGTACTCAACACCTGCTGCCAGGGCTTCACCTACCCCATCCATGGTGTCATGGTCGGTTATTGCAAGAGCAGTTACCCCACTTTTTTCAGCAAGCTGAACCAATTCCGTCGGACTTTTAGTACCATCGGAAAACCAGGAATGTGTATGCAGATCAATAGACATGGAAACAACGATAAATTAAATTTTAATATTTATGATGATGCAATATAGTAGACTAACTCTAAAGAGTATAAACACTTGCAGCAGTTAGGGCAATAGTGAATGGAAAGACTCTTTCCAACTC
>JAOZQU010000326.1 GCA_029932055.1 Desulfocapsa sp. | reverse complement strand
ATGCAATGGTTGTAACCAAAGGATATTTATTAGATTTTATAAAACTAACAGCTTTGTTATGGTATTTATCAGAAGCATCAAACAGGGCTATCAACGGCCCGGAATCAATTAAGATTTTTTCCATATTCTCTTGGCTTTAATTGTACTTTTTATCAGTTCTTTTCTATCTGATGATAAATTGCCAAGACCGCTTGAATATTTACCAAACAAATCTTCACCGATATCCCACGCATTAGGCTGTTTAAGTTTACTGAGATATTCGCTAATACTTTTTCTGATTAATTCTGATTTACTTAACCCAAGATTTTTAGCTGTATTATTAATTTGTTGTTCTAATTTTTGGTCTAATCTTAATGTGATCATATCAGCACCTCCGTATTACACAATGTAATGCAATCCTAATGCCATGTCAATTTTCATTTTCCACACACCGGGTAGGGCAGGAGCCTTGGTCAAGCTATCAGATCAATGGCCTTGGAAAAAAATCTGATTTATGCACACCTCATCGAAAATATCTGGCATTAGATACAGATCCTTTGGAGCGAATAAAAATTTATCGTTCATTATTTTCACATCATGTAGATGGTGATTTACTCGAGGAAATAAGAGCTAACACCAACAAGGGAATGGCTGTTGGCAATAATCGGTTCAAAGAAGAAATCGAGAAACTCACCGGGAGAAGGCTTAAAGGGAAAAAGAGGGGACGTCCTGTTGGCTGGAGAAAGGCTGACATTTAATTTCACTCTGACCCCAGTTACTCTCTCTTTACCACCAAAAATGGACGAAGATGAGGTGCTGGCAAATGCTTACTTAATTTTTACCGGAAAGCAGCTGAGACTCAACACTAACATGAACTTTCCAGCCCAGTTTCTGAAATTCCGCTGTTGCCTGTTTGCTTAAGGAGCCCAGTACCCAGAGTTCAATATTGCTTCCTTTTCCCTCATTGCTTATAGACGTTGCTGCGTCCGCAACCTGTTTGTTCCATATCATATGATCGGTGGGCAGAAGAACAACCCTTGTCCCATCCTTGCGTATCCCCTGGGTAAGTCTTGCCATGGGCGTAAAACCTTTAAGCGGGGCTATTTTTTCATGGTAGCCTGCAGACATGACGACAATTCTGCTTATGATTTTTGCCATGGCAGGATCACTGGCCTGGAGGGCAACTTTCAAAAAAAGTTCACGGTTGTCCACCCCTTTCATGGAATCCATGGCAGTGACCAGTACAGTCAATTGAGCAGGGGAAAATGATGGATTATTGAGAAAAAGCTCCACAGTATCGCTATCCATCCCCATGGCCACCAGTTTGTTTTTGTTCTGCAGCCACAACTCAGAGGCCGGAGTGGTATTGATTGCCTCATTAAGCAACCGGGCAGTGCCGGATGTACTCAAAATCAAACCACCGACTCCAGGCACAAAACTTGTTGCCACACCAACTCCAAGACCACCTAAATAGTCCGCCTGGCCCAGACGATCAAGTTCTTCCTGCAATACTTTGTTTCGGGAATAAACACTGACCCCATACTTAGTGGCAATGACCCCTTTTGATTTGGAAACACCTACAATCTGTTCAAATCGACTGTCTTCTGCGTCAGTGACCTCCCGTTTGCCAACAGTTCCTTTAGCTCTGTTAAAGAGGCCGGCCACACCTGAGGCTGCTCCCTCGAGAGTACCCTTGGGATCGTTAATCATGTTTTTCACCCCGGTAACAGTATTTTGTCCAGACTGTTTCAATGCTGCCACTGCTGTGTCATCGGTCTCCACCTGCTTCATGTCAGCAATGGCACCAATCTCATTAAGAAGTATTTTAAAATCATTGGTGGAACCTGCCTTAAAAGTACCGAATCTCGATTCAACAGTATAGTGGTTAAACAGACCATCATTTCTTACCTTGTCCTGGACTGAGTAATTCTTACTCTTCAGCAGCTCAGGCTTCATAATGGATTTGGCCTGCAGAACCGATTGTGTTTCATAATCAGCACTGGCAGAAACAGCACCAGTGGTCAGGATACAAAAAGTGAGTGCGGAACAGACAAGTGTCTTTTTAAATATTCCCATGTTCTGTTCACATGGATTGATGGATGTAAGCATGATATATTTCCTAATTTTTTTAAATGAATCTTGATGGACTTGTAGATAGCGTAGACTTCGAAAAGTCCCCGACTCCGTCAATCTTAGCTATAGTTGATAAGGTGATTGTTAAAGGTTTTTCATCTGCTTTCACAGACAACAACACTATAAGAACAAACTTGAATACTATTTTTACTCATCGCCCGCTGCTGTTCCGGTTCAATGATATCCAAAGAAATGGAACGGGCAGTGTCCACGGCAATGTGCCATGTTCGTTCTTTCAACTCCGGCAGCTCCATGGACAGATTATCTTCTGACATATTGAACATGATATGCAAATCCTCTTCCTCCGGTTCCACTCGACTCAAGGTGCAGGCAAGAACTCTGGATGATGAGTCTTCCCATTGCGGCTTGTTTAATTTCACACCATGCCAGGTAACATCCTGCATGGTGGAAGCATTAGATGACGACCCGGAGAGAAATTGACGCTGCATAAGGCAGGGGTGTCGCTTTCGCAGACGGATCATCCCCCTGGTAAAGAGAAACATTTCCTGATTTTTTTCAAGCAGATTCCAGTCAAGCCAGCTCAGTTCATTGTTCTGGCAATAGCAGTTGTTATTTCCCTGCTGGCTGCGCAGTATCTCATCGCCGGCAAGGATCATGGGTACCCCCTGACTGAGCATGAGTACAGCCATAAAATTTTTAACCTGTTTCTGCCGGCGTGCATTAACTGCCGGATCATCGGTTACGCCTTCTGCACCGTAATTCCGGCTGTGATTCTGGTTATCACCATCACGATTACCCTCGCCGTTGGCCTGATTGTGTTTTTCATTGTAACTGACCAGGTCATACAGGGTAAAGCCATCATGACAGGTAATAAAGTTGACGGAGTTAATCGGCAGACGGCCGGAACTCTGATACAAATCACTGGAACCGGTCAGCCTGGTGGCAAGTTCAGGAACTTTTCCTGGATCACCCTTGATAAACTCTCGGATAAGATCACGATAGCGTCCATTCCATTCCGCCCAGCGAAATCCAGGAAAGCCGCCCACCTGGTAAAGGCCACCGGCATCCCAGGCCTCGGCAATGAGGCGGGTGTGGGCCAGTGTATTAGAAAATTCAATATTCCATACCACAGGGGCATG
>JAOZQU010000325.1 GCA_029932055.1 Desulfocapsa sp. | reverse complement strand
AGGCATATTACTTCAAAAAGCACGTCATTCCCGAGGTAGTTATCGGGAATCCAGCCATATTCAAAATAGATTCCCGATAACTACCTCGGGAATGACGGATTTTATGAAGCTTTAGTCAAAAAGAATATAAAATCCAATGTCTGCAAAATTACGCTTAATAGTTACAAAAAGTGCTTCATTAGAGCTTGCACGGCAATTCGAATGAACCTGAGGTACGACCCAACTAGTTACAATTGATATGTTTTAGCACTAATTCAGCTCCGACCCGAATGCTTACTGTTATTCAGAGAATAATCTTGATTTCCTGTAAGTGATTTTGTATTTGTTGTGCAGAGTGGTCAGAGGAAGTAGTGTTATTGTGGTGTTTATATGAGCATCTATTTTCGAGAAGAGAATCTTACAGATGCTGTTGCAGATGTGCTTTTTTTCCCACCTGCTCACTGAAAAATCGATTATTCATCACCGAGAAACCTGTTTTGGGCTAAAAATTTCTTACAGAACTTGTTGTAACTCAGAAAAATGAAAATTTTACTCATATATCCTTACTGCCTTGAAAGTCGAGTTCACGCAGAAAACGTTGAGAGCATGCCGATTGGCATATATTATGTTGCGTCCTTTTTAAAAGAAAAAGGGTATGACGTTGAGATTCTCAACTGGCAGAAGCTCGGTCGATCCCCTGAAGAGATCAGGGCCGTGCTAGTCGAAAGACAATACGATATTATCGGCTTTTCCATTTTGCAGGCAAATCGTTGGGGCGGTATTGAAATAGCAAGGGTTGCCAAGCAGATTACCCCTGATGTAAAAATTGTCTTTGGCGGTATTACACCGACTTTTCTCTGGAAACATTTCCTCACCCACTTTTCGGAAATTGACTACGTTGTTTGTGGAGAAGGGGAATACACCTTTCTACGGCTGATAGAGTGTCTTGAAAAAGAAGCATTTGAAAAAATCAGCACTCTCCGTGGAATTGCCTACCGAAAAAGAAACACGCCGGTAAAAAATCCGGATGCGGAACCCGTACGCGACCTGGACGAGCTGCCCAATCCCGCGAAATATTATACATTTGAGCATTTGGCTTTAACACGGGGCTGCCCTGGAAACTGCACATTTTGCGGATCTCCGAAGTACTGGGGACAGCGAGTAAGATCTCACTCGGCCAGTTATTTTGTCGACCAGCTTGAGTTCCAGTACAAAAGGGGCATCACCTTTTTTCTTATTTCCGATGATACATTTACCTTTAAAAAAGAAAAAGTCATTGAAATCTGCAGACAGATCCTGGAACGAGGGCTCAACATAATCTGGTTTGCGATATCAAGGGTCAATTTTATAACTGAAGAGGTCGTCTACTGGATGCGAAAGGCGGGCTGCATCCAGATCAGTTTTGGTGTGGAAAGCGGTTCTCCCAAAATAAGAAACATCTTGAATAAAAAGACATCAAACGAGCAAATCACACAAGCGTTCAGAACCACACTCTCTTACGGTATATTGCCCCGGGCATATATTATCTTTGGATCCCCCGGAGAAACCAGAGAGACGATTCAGGAAAGCATTGACCTGATTAACGAGATCAAGCCCATTGTGGTCATCTTCCATGTCCTTGTCGTGTTTCCGGGCACAGCGCTTTATTCGGATTTCAAGAAAAAACTTAACATTTCAGATGATATCTGGCTGAAACCGATTGAAGATATCATGTACTTTGAAACCGATGGACGTTTGTCCCTGGAAGATATCAAAACTTACAAGAATATGCTTCATGCCGACTTTTTTAAAAATCTTCCTTCTTTTGTGGATGAAATCGATCTGGTAGATAAGCCGGAATTATATCCCATGCATGCCGATTTTTATTCACGGCTTGCCTTATCCTTTGATTATGGTGAATATTCGCAAGTCGAAGCGCTTGGAAACAGAAAAAAAATTGCGGAAAAGCTGTATCAAAAAGCAATTGAATACCATCCTATTTCCCGCGCTTTTCTCGGGCTGGGTATGATCCTGCAAAAAAACAGGGACTTTGCAAAATCCATAGAAACGCTTTCAGAAGGGATAAAACACTTTCCTGATGACGAGCAGATTAATCTCTGCCAAAGCATAAATTACATGAACCTGGGTCAATACGAGAAGGCTCTTTCGTTTCTCCTGAAATTCCAGGAATCGAAACAAATATTAAGTTACATAGCTACCTGTTACAGGGAGTTGAATGATCGTGAGAACGAAGCGATTATTTCAAAAAAGATTAACTCAATAACAAAGACTGGAGTCTAGTACCTTATACCCCCTTGTGGGTATAGCCATCAGGCTAAGCGTTAGTCATTAGTCGTTAACAATTGATTATTGATTATTTGTGTTGTTATTTCAGGAGATTGTCAAAAGAATATTTTTATTAATAATCAATAATCAATTGACAACGGTTAATTATTAATATTTTAACACCTCGCCACTTTACCCCGGATACATGTTGCTCTTATCGCGTTTTGTTTTTATGCCCGTTAATTGCGATACATATACAGCTTACAGCATGACGACATTCCCGGTAACTTGTGGATATTCAAACGAATATCGATTCCACATTTTTCTCATTTTATTCATTTTTGCCGATTTTGAAAGCTTTTTCACACACAAATTCACACACGTAAAAACTAAGTAAACCGCCCAACAGATATTTAAAAATGGTGTTATACTTGACCAAAAAGTCTCTCAAATCGATTTTCCAATACTCTCAAATATTTTTCTTTCATCATATCCGACAGAAAACTGGTCTCGAGCAAGGCTTCCCATGGCTTACGAAGCTGTTTAAACTCCGTTAACACTTTGTCGACAACTCGATCAGTCAATTGCAACCGATCTCGTCCAAAATACTCTACTAAATCATGTTGTTTTAATCTATTCTTTTTGCCATTTAACGGCAAAGCCAGCTCTTCTTCCACCTTAGCTGAGCAAAATCTTCAACATGAATTTTAGATTTACGCCCCTTCCGATCAAATCGGCGAATAAAACAAGTTAACTCCTTGTTACGCCCGTATAGCAAACCATGCAGAGGTACTTCAATCCCGGCAAGACTGGCAAGCCGCATAGTAAGATCTTCATTTTCAGGTACCTCCCGGTATTCTGCAATCTGTGGATTCAAAATATAACGCCCATCCCGATCACACAGGTCAAACTGTTGTTCTTTTACATTCAGTCGTGCAGACAACTTGGGCTGCACACCCTGGATGGATAT
>JAOZQU010000324.1 GCA_029932055.1 Desulfocapsa sp. | reverse complement strand
TAGTTATCGGGAATCCATTTTGAATCTAGCTGGATTCCCGATAACTACACTCGGGCTTGTCCGGGGTAGTTTCCGGGAATGACGTGTTATTCGAAATAATATGCCTTAACAGCAACACGCTTCTAAGTAACAAAATCTCAACATACCGATATTTTGTTACTTTTAAAATATATGCCGCCCCGCCGGTTGGGGTGCTGAATAGTTATAAAAAAGTTACTATTCAGCGTATTACTGTTAATCTTGATCTGTAAGTACTTACTTGAACTGTAAGTGTTTACCGGCTGACAATAACCTGTTTTTTCTAAATCGTCTACAAATCTACTCACTTCCTACACTTTCATTCTTCATAACTTCAGGTTATAGCTGGTAATTTGCCTAACCGCTGTCCTGTAACTGTTTAGGAGTGCCCCATATCTGTGCAGGCGCCCCGGAGGAAGTGCCCTTGGGGTGCAGGCAGGAGAACTATAGTCGTTCCTATGTGAGCCTGCCTGACCGTGCAGAGATGGGGTACTCCTGAACAGTTACCATTCTTCTTTACTTATTGCAAAGAGATAGATACCATAAAGTAATAGACTGAATATGAGTACTTAACCTCTCG
The DNA here is from genome assembly GCA_029932055.1 of Desulfocapsa sp. Taxonomy (GTDB): domain Bacteria; phylum Desulfobacterota; class Desulfobulbia; order Desulfobulbales; family Desulfocapsaceae; genus Desulfocapsa. Next base: position 2,616 of record JAOZQU010000324.1, on the reverse strand, counting down.
AACCATAAGCCAGAACGCGACATGGAAAATAACGCCGGAAAACCTGCCAAAGCCACAAAATATCTGGAACCCACCCTCCACTTTATCAGAGAACGGATTCAGATAGGTGAAGAAGACCGGGTTGAAAAAATCACAGTCTCAGAATTGGTCAAAAAAAACCAGCCCCTCCTCTCCTTCCCTGATTTTGAAAAATTTACAGAAAAAGGTTTTGAAAAAAGTCCAGTACGATCTGGAAAAAACACCCATTTTTCAGAGGATGGTGAAATCCTGCTAGCCGACACCATTGGCTATCCCAGAGTTGACATCATGAAACAGGAGGAGAATGAGGAGCCGATACTTCTGATCTCCATCAATCCTTTTGTAAAAATATCTGATAACGGTATGGAGGCCACCCTTATCCTCCACCCACCAGTACAGGAAGGTTTTACACCTCGAAACGAGCCACTCCCCGAACTTTTAATCGAAGCCGGAATACTTTTTGGCATAGATCAACACGCCTTGCAACAAGCTCAAAAAATTATTTCAGAAGGCGACAACGACTTCCACAACATTCCCATTGCTCACGGCCAGACTTCCGAACCGGGAAAAGACGCTTACCTCGAATTTGCCTTTGAAATCGGACCAATTGCAGGTCAGCTCCTGGATGACGGTACCATCGACTTTCGTGAGAGAAAAGTCATGATCGGTGTCACAAAAGGACAACTCATTGCAACCAAAATCCCAGCAGTTTCCGGTACACCCGGTGTCAATGTCCTCGGTCAGGAGATTGAACCGGAAGGCGGAAATGATCTTGAGATTAAGATATCTGACGACACTGAGTTCAAAGAAGAAAGCGGTGAAGTAAAAGCCACAGAGGATGGTATCCTTACTGTAGTCAATGATTGCGAAATTAAAGTTTGTGCCAAACAGGACATTCAAGGAGACATTGATTACAACACAGGCAACATAGACTCAGGAAACTGCGTCACCGTACATGGTGCTGTTCAACCCGGATTCAAAGTCCTCACTGGAGGGGATCTCGAGATAAAGAAAGAAGTCATGTCTGCTAATCTTGAAAGTGGCGGCAACATTGTGATCAAAGGTGGAATCACCGGAGAAAAAACAAGAGTCAAGGCCCTTGGCGATGTAGACATCATATTTATTGAACAGGGACACATTGAATCCGGCGGCAATATAGTAATCCGAAAACAATCCTATTACAGTGACATCTCAGCCAAAGGAGACATTCGCTGCCCAATAGGCACCGCCATCATTGGGGGCTCCATTATCGCAGGAGGTCAACTGACAGTGGCTAACGTAGGATCAGAAAACGGCGCCCCCTCGTTACTTGCCGCCGGAGTAGATTTTGAAAGACTTAAAATACAAACTGAACTCGCACAAAAGCTCAGCAGGCAACAGGATGAAATTATTCAATGGCTGCAACGGTATGGCGGAAGAACCAGATCCAAAAAGATCAAAAAAATGGAAGCCGCAATAGACGAAACAAAAATGAAGCTCCTGAAACTGAACCTTATTCCAGGAACAGCAAAATATTCGAGAGTTGGAGCTCTCAAAAATGAGGATAGTGAAGAGAACGACAGCGATATTATTTCAACAAAAGCAATTAGTATTGATAAAATCCATATTGATCTTCACGGAACCATTTTTGCCGGCACTGAGCTGAAGATTGGCAACTGCCGGATGTTGCTGAAGAAAAACATCTCCAATCGACGCATGAAACTCAAAACCAACCTGAAACAGATTATTGCCACTCCTTTGAAATAAATTTCATCTTTTAGCTTCAATGAAAATCCTCCACACCTCAGACCTGCACCTTGGCCACAAATTATACGGCAGACAGCGTTACCAGGAGTTTTCTCAGCTTCTCGAATGGTTAGCTGGAACCATCGAAAAGCAGAATGTAGAAGCTCTCATTATTGCAGGCGATATCTTTGACAGCCAGACCCCTTCCAACCGCAGTCTTAAATTATATTATCGTTTTCTATCTGCCATTTCTCATTCCTGTTGCCGTCACGTGATCATCGTTGGAGGCAATCATGACTCCCCTACCCTGCTGAACGCTCCCCGGGAAATCCTGAGTTTTTTAAACATTCATGTCATTGGCAGAGCACCAGACAATCCGGTAGATGAAATCATCATACTTGAGGATAAATCGAAAAAGCCGGAACTCATGGTTCTTGCTGTACCTTATCTCCGGGATAAGGATATAAGATCTTCTGAAGCCTGTGAAAGTCTAAGTGACAAACAGAACAAGATGCTTCAAGGGATTCGGAATCATTATTTTCAACTCACTGAACTGGCCCTTGAAAAGCAAAAACAATTATCCATACATATTCCTTTGCTTGCAACCGGCCACCTTTTCTGCCAGGGAGGACAAACCAGGCAGGGAGATGGGGTGCGTGAATTGTATGTGGGAACCCTGATACAAGTTGGCCTTGATACATTTCCAGCAGAAATAGATTATCTGGCCCTTGGCCACCTGCACCTTCCGCAGATGGTTGCCAGCCAGGAAAACAGGCGTTATTCAGGCGCTCCTCTTGCCATGAGCTTTTCAGAGGCTACAGAACAAAAACATGTCCTTCTAGTTAGTATTGATCATGTGCAGACGGTACAGGA
>JAOZQU010000323.1 GCA_029932055.1 Desulfocapsa sp. | reverse complement strand
ATCCGCCTTTTGGCGCAAAAAAGGGTGGTGAGCGGCCAACCCGTGACGATCTTACCTTTCCCACCTCCAACAAACAGCTCAATTTCCTCCAGGTTATCTACCGTGCCCTGAAAAAGGACGGTAAGGCACGGGCCGCAGTGGTGATTCCAGATAATGTCCTGTTCCAGGATGGTGCCGGTCAAAAGATCCGGGCCGACTTGATGGATAAATGCGATCTCCATACCATTCTGCGTCTGCCCACTGGTATCTTTTATGCCCCTGGCGTTAAGACCAATGTTCTGTTTTTTACCAGAGGCAAGACTGAAAAAAACAACACCAAAAAGGTATGGATCTACGATATGCGTACCAATATGCCGTCTTTCGGTGTCCGTACTCCGCTGACGGAAAATCATTTTAAGGATTTTATAAAAGCTTTTGGTGATGATCCATATTGCAAGAGTCCCAGGAAGGATCAGGGAAAAGAAGGCCGGTTCCGATGTTTTACCAGGGCTGATATCAGGAAGAGAAATGAGAATCTTGATATCTCCTGGTTGCATGATGACAATAATGGCCGAGTGGAAGATTTGCCTAAGCCGGAGGTTATTGCTGCTGAGATTATGGAGAATTTGAAGGTGGCTATGGGGGAGATGGAAGAGTTGACCAAATTATTAAATACTACGAGTTGATTTATGACTGACCAGAATAATGATCTGCCAAATGGTTGGATTGAAGTACCATTAGGTGAGGTTGTAGAAATTCTTGACCATTTACGAATTCCTGTGAATGCAAAAGAAAGAGGATTAAGAAAAGGATCGTATCCCTATTTTGGAGCGAACGGCCAAGCAGGTACAATTGATGATTTCATTTTTGATGGGGACTATGCATTATTGGCTGAAGATGGAGGCTTTTTTAATAACCCTTCTAAAGGTGTCGCATACAGAGTTGCCGGAAAATTCTGGGTAAATAATCATGCCCATATTCTTAAACCACTATACTCAATGGACACATCATTTATTGTCAATTACTTAAACTCTATAAAATGGATGCCTTTCGTCAGCGGAACGACAAGATTAAAGTTGACTCAAGGCAGTATGCGAAAAGTTCCCTTTAAACTTCCGCCCCTTGCAGAGCAGAAAAAAATATCTACAAAAATAGAAGATCTCCAATCCAGAAGCAGCAAGGCTCACAAGGCATTGGAAGTAATCCCATCCCTGCTGAAAAAATTCCGCCAATCTGTTTTGTCTTCTGCTTTCCGGGGTGATTTAACTGCTGACTGGCGCACTCAAAACCCGGATGTTGAACCAGCCTCAAAATTACTGGAACGTATCCGTAAAGAACGCCGCAAGCACTGGGAAAAAGCCGAACTGGCCAAAATGAAGGCCAAAAACAAAACCCCAAAAGATGATAAATGGAAAAATAAATACAAAGAACCTGAGCCGGTTGACACCACCGACCTCCCCGAATTACCGGAGGGGTGGTGTTGGGCCAAAACTGATGAATTATTTTCGTTTGTAACAAGTGGTTCTCGTGGTTGGGCTAAATATTATTCTAGTGAGGGTGACATCTTTTTAAGGATTGGTAACCAGGAACGGAAATCAATCAATTTGGATCTTTCTAATATCCAATATGTTCAACCTCCAGAAGGTACGGAGGGAACAAGAACTCAAGTTAAAAAAGATGATATTTTGATCTCCATAACAGCTGACATAGGAATTATCTCCATCGTGTCAGGGAAATTACCTCAATCCTATATTAATCAACATATTGCACTGGCAAGACCAGTTCAAATTGTTGAAGCAAAATTCCTTGCCTGGTATTTAGCTTCAATTGACGGACAAAAACAACTTCAAAATCTTAAAAAAGGGATGACCAAGGCAGGTCTGCGTCTAGATGATATTCGTTCGGTTATAGTACCATTACCCTCAATAAATGAACAAAAGTATATAGTTTCAACTATTGAAAATAAATTAGAATCTATTGAAATGACGAGCAATCGCTTGTCTTACTGTTCATCACAATTAAAGTTATTAGACCAATCTATCCTTGCTAAAGCGTTCCGCGGTGAACTTGTCCCCCAAGACCCCGATGACGAACCAGCCTCCCAGCTCCTGGAGCGAATACAACAGGAAAAAGCATCCTTGGAAGCTGCTACAAAAAAGAGAAGGAAAGTAAGAAAAAAAAAGACACCCCGCAAAGGTAAGGCTGTCAAAATGGCAAAGAAAAGGACTCCATGCCTGAAAAAATAAGACTTTGCCATATAACCCATATCCGAAATCTAGCGGGAATCGTAGAAAATGGTTTTCTACTTTCACAAAACCGGGTTCAGACAGAACAGGTTGGCTTTATAAGTATTGCCCACAACACACTTCAGAATAGAAGGGCAACAACACAGGTTCCATGTGGTCCGGGTGGCACCCTCCATGATTATGTTCCGTTTTACTTCGCTCTCCGTTCGCCGATGCTCTATGTGATCAATCAAGGTAATGTTGAGGGATATGATGAAGGACAGAGGCCGGTGTTGCATATAGTTACATCGATAGGAAGTGTACTTGATGCCGGGCTGAAATTCGTATTCACGGATGGTCATGGTATCATGACTTTTACTGATTTCTATGATAATCTACAGGATCTCGATCAGGTTGATTGGCATCTGATGAAGGCATCATACTGGGCGGACACGGAAGAAGATTCTGATAGACGCAGAAGGCGGCAGGCCGAATTTTTAGTTCATGACAAATTCCCTTGGCAGTATATTGAAGAAATCGGCGTTATTGATAAAACCGTTCAGGCAAAAGTTAAATCCATAATAAAAGCATCTAATTTTCAGCCAGACATAACTGTCCAACGAAAATGGTATTACTGAAATTGATTGAGCAGGTGAATGAATATGATTGAATTAACTAAAGGAAATTTGCTTGAGTCTGATGCTGAGGCGTTAGTGAATACAGTAAACTGTGTTGGGGTTATGGGCAAAGGGATTGCATTACAATTCAAGCAGGCCTTTCCTGAAAATTTTAAAATCTACGCCAAGGCGTGTAAGGCTAAGAAAGTCAGACTCGGGGAGATGTTTTTCTTCAGTGAAAACAAACTATATAATCCGAAATATATTGTTAATTTTCCCACCAAGGGTCATTGGCGGTCAAAATCGCGTATTCAGGATATTGAGACCGGCCTGGAGGATCTCAAACGTATTGTCGTAGAAAAAGAGATTAAATCCATTGCCATTCCGCCATTGGGAAGCG
>JAOZQU010000322.1 GCA_029932055.1 Desulfocapsa sp. | reverse complement strand
ATTAGCAGTGGCTATTTTCAACTCATTCAACATTTACCTCAAGGCCACTTCAATTGCATGTCGTAATTGAGACAAATCAAACGGCTTCGCAATAGCTGCACAAAAACCATATTTCTGGTAATTAGCCATTGCCGGATCATTAGAATAGCCGCTTGCGACAATGATTTTTGCATCGGGATCAATTTTCAATAATTTTTCGGCTGTTTCTTGGCCACCCATACCACCCGGGATGGTCAGATCCATAATCACAACATCAACAGGAGTAGTGCTGTCTTGTAATTCCTGGTATCTGTTGAGCGCCAGCTTGCCATTCTCTACCAGAAGCGCTTCATGACCAAGGGTGGATAGTTGGGAGGCAGCTACATCACGGAGCATTTTTTCATCATCCATCACCATGATTAAGGCCGCCTTAACTGCTTTATTAATCTTCTGAAAAGAAGAAGTGAGCGGGTTGACTGAAACAGAGGAAGAAAGCTGAGCAGGCAGATAAAAGGTAAAGGTTGAACCTTGTCCCTCTTTGGATTTTACAGTGAAGTGCCCATCATGCTTGTTAATTATTGAATGACAGATAGCTAGGCCAAGTCCGCTGCCCTCCTGCTTGGTGGTGAAATACGGGTCAAATATTTTGTCTATAATATGTTTAGGAACACCAACTCCAGTGTCATGTATGTCTATACGAATATAGTTGCCGTCATCCACACTGAGCAACATCTCTGCGGCAGCATCTAATATGTTGGTACATTGAATTGTAATCACACCTCCTTCTGGCATGGCATTCTTTGCATTAAGGACAATGTTTTGGATGACCTGCCCAATTTGCCCACTATCAACATCAGCTTGCCACAGATCTTGGGGAATATTGTAATGACTAACAACCTGACTTCCGTGAAGAACAAAATCGGCTGATTCTTTTATAATTTCAGGGAGAGCAACTATTGCTCGCACAGGTTCTCCTCCCTTGGAAAAAGTAAGCAACTGTTGGGTCAATTTTGTTGCTCGTTTTGTAGCCTCTTTAGCGTTCGCCAGTAGGGTAATAGTTTTACTATCCTCTTGAGAAACACGGTATCCGGCCAGTTCTATGTTCCCCATAATCGCTGCTAGGATATTATTGAAATCGTGAGCAATTCCACCGGCAAGTACTCCCACGGATTCCAGTTTGCGAGTTCTGAGCAAATCTTCCTCTATCCTCCTTTCATGGGTTACATCCCGAAAAACAAGAACAACGCCTATGATGTTGCTTTCCTTGTCCCTGATTGGAGCACCACTGTCTGCAATGGCATGTCGGGATCCGTCTTTTGCTATAAGTGCTGTATGGTTAGCTAGACCAATAATTCTGCCCAGCTCCAAAACTCGTTGTACCGGACTAGCACATTTTTCCCCTGTCTTTTCATTTATGATATTAAAGATTTTTGATGATGGCTCACCTATAGCGTCCTTAGTGCGCCATCCGCAGAGTTCCTCTGCAACCTTGTTCATTAAAAGGATTCTGCCTTTTTTGTCTGTTGTGATGACCCCATCACCGATAGAGCGTAAAGTTACGGCAAGTTGTTCCCGTTCAGATGCCAATGTTTGTTCAACTTCTTTAATTGCAGAGATATCATTTATCAGAGCATAGATAACTTGTCGGTTGCCATAGATGATCCTTTCCAGATCCACAAGAACAGGAAAGGTAGAACCGTCGCCAGGCCGACAAGCCAACCATTCAAATTTCTGCTTATGTCCTTCACTTACTTTTTTCCAGTATTCATGCAACATGTTTAGTGGATTAGTATGATCGGAGTAATCCTCTGCTATTGAGAGTTTGAGTCCTTCCGCTTTATTGACACCATACATGTCCAGCATGGTCTGATTCAGGTCTAGGATGGTACCGTCCATTTCATGGATAAAAATTGCAGCAGGAGAAGAATTAAAAACAGTCAATAGATCTTTTGTTTTGGAGGCGACCTGTTTTTTCAGCAGGAGGGAAATACTTATTATGATCAATATTAGTATGAACGCACTTACAAGAGTCGATATCACCCATCGAGGGATTTTCACAGCATGATCCTGAGAAAACCACTTTTCCAATGATTGATAATAGATGGAGTCTTTGTCGGCTCGTAATGCCTGGAGATGCCGGTCTATGGCCTGCAATATTGCCGGATCACTGCCTTTGGGCGCTGCGTAACGGACTTGAATGGGATTGAAAATCATTGGTGTTGCATCGACTTTGTAATGCATAGCATTCTGCATGGCATACATCCGATTCACAACCCCGAGATCTACACTTCCGGATTCTGTTTGCTTCAGGATTTCATCGTAGTTATGCAAATAAACAGGTATGAATTTTTTACTGAACTTCTCCATGAGATCAGCAAAAACCTTAGCATGGATATCATTCTTAAGTAATGCTATTTTCTTCCCATCAATATCAAGAAGGGATTCTGCCACAGTCTCAGGATTTCGATATAGCCTGCCCCAATTGGTAATCAATGTCGTATCTGAGTAGTCGTATCTCTTTGACCTTTTCATTGAAAAAGCAATAGCCACTTGTAGATCTATCTCCTCATTTTCAAGCCGTTTTAAGCATTCAGTCCAGCTGCCAGAGACAAATTGCAAGGTCCAGCCTTCCTGCTCAGCAATATAATGAAGAATGTCAATTGTAAATCCTTGATATTGTCCGGCTTCATTTTGAAAAACAAGAGGTTTGTTACTGTAAACACCGACGTTAATATCTTTTGAAAATACAGGCTCAGCGGCAACAAATCCAAAAGCGATAACACTTATTATGAAAACTACAAATTTGTGATAAGGATTGTATTTAAATAATAATAGTATCATATCATTTTTATCCTAATTCAACCGCCATGATAGTTTGTATGAGCAGATGGAGACTCTCTTCGTTAGAACAACTATTGTGGTATGATACAAGTTAGTTGAAGAGTAATACCCGCTCAGATTCAAACCATGCTATAAAGTTAGCAATTGTTCTTTCAACAAGCCCTTCTCACGCCCACTAAACTACTTTGTTCATTAAATCACGGCTGAGCTATCCAGTAAAGCAACTTTGCAAGAAATTACAGAAAAGATCCTATGGCAAGGATAACCAGATCAGAAAACACACAGGTTTACCTTATTCCCGAATCTTTAAGAAATTTGTTCAATCACAGCTGAATTCATTAAATAGGAGTTGTGGAAAGAAATATGAAAAGCTGCAATAGCATGTTCACCTTTTGACATTT
>JAOZQU010000321.1 GCA_029932055.1 Desulfocapsa sp. | reverse complement strand
ACTCCATGGTAAGAATAGTTGCAAAAAAGACCAGGGCAAAGGATGTCAAAATGAAATTTGGAACCATATCCATTTTGTATCGTGCTCTGATAGATTCAATCAGGCCGACAGTAGCATAGACCAAGGTCATGATGACTGCGAACACAACAATATTGATAACCGTAAGTCCTGTATGGAAAGGATACAGCAGACAGGAGACAAAAGAAGAATAAAACAGTAACTTACAGAAAGCCCCCATTTCAATAAGGGCAAGATCAGGCCCACTGTGATCCAGGATCATGACCTCATGAATCATGGTTAACTCAAGATGGGTGGCAGGGTCATCAACCGGTACCCGGGAATTTTCAGTCAGTAAAACAAAGAACAGGGCAACCAGAACCAGCATGATCAGGGCAGCAGAGTCAGACCAGAGGTTGACTACCTGGTCGCCGGAGAAGTATTCCACAAAACTTAAACTCCCGCTGAGCCTGTAAAAGAGTCCCAGGATGACAAAGATCGTGGCCTCGGCCAGGGTTGAAAAAAATACTTCTCTGGCCGCCCCCATTCCCTCAAAAGGTGATGCTGTATCCAGGGCCGCCAATACGGTAAAAAACCGACCCAGACCAAGCAGATAAAAGAGTATGATCACATCGCCATGAAAGGAAAAAACTGGTGGCAAACCCGCAAAAGGGAAAAAAAGAAGCAACATAATGGCGGTAACAAATGAAATAATCGGTCCCAGCTTAAAGACAAATGTGGTACTGGTCGAATAGACGGAACCCTTTCTCAACAATTTGATAAGTGTATAATATTTAATCAGCCATGGAGGCCCCTTTTTGCCACCGAAAAATGCCTTTACTTTTAAAATAATACCCATGAATCCTGGTGCCAGGGCAAAGGCGATAAGAAGTGTGAGAAATGACGAAAAAGAAAAATTAACGTTCATTCTGTTTCCCCCTCCATTGAATTCTTCATTTGTGCAACGGAAGAATTTTTTTTTAACATCCTGTTAACCGGTTATCTGCTTAAGATACAGGGATACGTGCAGATGTAGATCGTATAAGAGTGTCGTCAGTTTAGCCTATAAAAAGAGGAGCATGGCCACAATGGCCAGCACAATATATCCTATATAGAGTTGTATATTGCCATGTTGAATCCAACGCAGTTTAGCGAGGATAAATAGAATCGGTCGGACAATAAAAAAATTCAGGCCGATTTCAGATGTATCATGGACGTAACTGCTATAGGTTGTCTTCCCCGGAAAAATTTTACGTATGCCGGAGTATTTTTTCTGCAACAGAATCAAGGGTCGATAAAAACTAACCATGGTGTCTGCATAGGATGTTCCGGTATACTGCATTCGGACAGAGGGCTGGGTGAACCCGCAACCCCATGTTCCGGCTCTGGTAATTTTTTTGCCGACATAGAAGAGCTTTCTGATGATGGCAACGATGATAAACAGAAGCAGGAAGAGAGCTGACGTTCGTGCAATATTTGTCATGAGCGGCATGAACTGTATGGTTTCAAAGTCGGCAATCAGCGGGATTGCCTGGCTTGCCAGGAATGCGGCCTGTATAAAGTAATCAGGCCAGATGCCGATTAAGAGACAAAGAGCGGCCAATATAAGCTGTGAAACGATCATCAGGGATCCTGCTTCGGATGCATTGGCAGCAGATTGAGTTCGGGGTTCGCCAAGAAATACAACACCGACTGTCTTGGTAAAACAGCCTGCGGCCAATCCGCCAATGACTGCCAGAGAAATTATAGTCAGGGTTGAGAGAAGAAATGATGCCCCATGAAGAGAGAGACCCTGAAATGCTCCGTAATAAATGAGAACTTCGCTGATAAAGCCATTAAACGGAGGCAGTCCGGAAATGGAAATAGAGCCAATAAGAAAGGTGCCACCGGTAACGGGCATTTTTTTCATCAGGCCACCGAGCTGATTGCTGTCACCTGTTTTTGCCTGATGAATGACGGCCCCTGCACCCATGAAGAGTAGTGATTTAAAAATAGAGTGATTGAGCATATGAAGCAGGCCACCGGCAAAACCGAACGCGGCCATGGTTGTGTTGCCAGTGGCTGTACCCAGCATGCCGATACCAAGACCGAGCAAGATAATACCTATATTTTCCACACTGGAATAGGCCAGAATTTTTTTAATATCCTGCTTGCCGATGGCATACACCACCCCGAGACTGCCGGTGATAATACCCAGAGTAATGACGATTTGGCCGAAAAGAACAGATGTAGGTGCCAGCAGGAGGTAGAACCGGACGATACCGTAGATGCCGATTTTGATCATCACGCCTGACATTATAGCGGATACATGACTTGGGGCGGCAGGGTGGGCATAGGGCAGCCAGATGTGGAGCGGCATAATGCCAGCCTTGGATCCGCAGCCGATAAGAATGAGGATAAAGGCAATAAGTTTTGCAGAGTCAGGAATGGATGCAAGTGTGTCAAAGGCGAAGCTGCCGGTGTGGGAGTAAAGAAAGCCGAACCCGGCAAAAATAAAGAGGGCTCCCGCCTGGGTAAAAATAAAATAGAGATAGCCGGCATTTCTAACCGATTTTTTGTGGACATCATAGATAACGAGGAAGAATGATGAAATAGACATCAGTTCCCAAGTCAGGGCAAACGTTATTAGGTTGTTTGCGCATACCACGAGAGCCATTGAGAGGATGAGCAGCGAATAGAAAAAGTAGTTGTTTGCTGTGTCAGCAGAGCGTTCTTTGTCATGCATGTATTGAAAGCTATACAGTGCTGCTATTGCTGAAATTGCAAAAATCGGGACTAGAAAAAAGGCTGAAACAGCATCAATTTTCAGGGAGAAGGTAAATATCTGCAGCCATTCATAGTTGCAGATGATGGGATTTGTTGGTTGGAAAATTCGTGTTGTCGCATCATAAACTCCCAACCCGCAACCACCAATAATGGCAGTAACGGCAAGAATTTTCATCAACAAATAGAGTCTGAAGGTGGCAAGTGTCTGCAACCCACCGGCACCAATAAGAAGTAAAGCGATAAAAAACGTATTCATACGTCTCCCCTTGTGTTACGTCGTTAAAAAAATGGGGGGTTCTGGACGATTTGTTAACCGTGCAATAGCCCATTCCGACAACTATGTGGAGCACTGCAGTAAATAGGTAATTTAGTAAAGGCTGCAGGTAGGGATAAAACGATACCCACAAAATTGGCATAGGCTGTAAGAGTCTATGTCACCGTCGCCGGTCACGGGAAAACTCAAAGGGA
>JAOZQU010000320.1 GCA_029932055.1 Desulfocapsa sp. | reverse complement strand
CTCAGGCTCTGACCCCAGTTATCTTAAGAATCGCTTAGTACGAAATGATGCACCGCTTCTATCTCCTCCTTTTCTAATACTTTTTATTAGGTGACAATTAACTTGTCCGGTTGACGACAACTATCTTGTCCGGTTCAACTCGGGTATAATCTGACAAAAAATCCACTTCAACCAGGAGGAATTTTATGTCAGGCAAGCCCATTAATTCAGAACAGGTCAAGTTATACATGAAAAAACGTAAGCAAGGTAAATCGCAGGAACACGCAGCAGCCCAGTGTGATTTTTCAGAGCGATCCGGAAGACGCATAGACAAAGGATCTTTGCAACCTTCAGATAGAAAAAAGCGATCCTGGCGAACCCGCCAGGATCCTTTTGTGAAAATTTGGGAAAGTGAGATTGTCCCATTACTCAGCAAGAAATCTGAACTTACCCCCATGACATTGTTTGAGCGTCTGCAAAAGGATCATCCTGGAGAATATCCAGACAGTAAACTGAGAACATTTCAGCGTAAAGTAAGTAAATGGAAAGCCTTATATGGAGCAGACAAGGAGGTAATGTTCCGTCAAAACCAGGTGGCCGGACGTATGGGATTGTCTGATTTCACCCAGTTAAAGCAGGTGCAAATAACTATTGGAGGCGAGGTTTTTCATCATCTCTTGTATCATTTTCGCCTGGCTTTTAGTGGTTGGTGTTCTGTAAAAGTAGTTCATGGCGGAGAGTCTTATGCCGCTTTTGCCGAGGGTTTGCAAGATGCCCTGCAACGACTTGGCGGTTCTCCGCAGGAACATCGAAGTGATAGCCTGTCAGCTGCTTTTAAGAATCTAAATAAAGATGCCGCTACCGACACGACTAAACGCTACGAACAGTTGTGTAAACATTACGACATGGTGCCGACACGTAATAACCGTGGAAAAGGACATGAGAATGGTGCCGTAGAGTCTCCGCATGGTCACCTGAAGAAACGGATCCATCAGGGATTACTCTTACGAGGCTCCAATGATTTCATATCAATTTCTGAGTATGAAGATTTTTTGTCAGAAATTGTACAAACCATCAACCAGAACAAGCAGGATAAAATTGAAGAAGAACGTAACTATCTTCAACCATTGCCATTGCAACGCACAGCAGACTATACAGAACTCGTTGTTCGAGTAAGCACGTCCAGCACAATACGGGTGAAGCGAGTTCTTTACACAGTACCATCCAGACTGATCGGTAGAACCCTGCGAGTCCATATTTATGACAGTCGTTTGGAGGTTTATCTTGGTGCTACCCATACCGAAACCCTGGAGCGAATCTTTGTAAAAAACAATAATCATCGTGCAAAACAGGTGGATTATCGCCATGTAATTACAAGCCTTGAACGAAAACCTCAGGCGTTCAGGTACTCCCAATTACGAGATGAGCTTCTTCCAGACGACAACTACAAAGCGGTCTGGGAATTTTTAGATTTACATCAAGATGCCCACAAAGCATGTAAAACGATGGTCGGCATTCTTGCTTTAGCTCACCGGGCAGATTGTGAAGAGAAACTTGGAACGTACCTCCGTGACTTACTGAAAAAAAAGATCGTTCCAAGTCTCTACAAGTTGCAGCAGAAGTTTGACACCAACAAGCCGCATATACCAAAAGTGGATGTAACTCAGCCGCCAGTTTCGACCTATGATACTCTTCTGGCTACTTACTCAACGGAGGTGCATTGATGGCTCATAATTCAGCACTTCCGGTCTTACTGAAACAACTAAAATTGTCAACAATAGCTGCCGTATGGGAGGAGTATCTTGCGAAATCCACTGAGAACAACTGGGATCCTGCCACATATCTTACTGCTTTGTGTGAAGAAGAACTCAATCAGCGCTATATCCGTCGTATAGCAAGGTTCCAGAAGGAATCTAAACTACCAGTGGGTAAAACGCTTTCTTCCATTGACTTTAGTCATATTGCTCAAATCGACCAGGGCAGAATAGAAGCCATGAGTTTTGATCCGAGCTGGGTGAAAAGAGCGGATAATATACTTTTTTTTGGGGCAAGCGGTACTGGAAAGACTCACCTGGCAGCGGCAATATGCAATGGCTTGATTGAACAGGGAATCCGTGTTCGATATTACCAGGCAACAGCACTGGTACAGGAATTACAGAGAGCACGTGACGAACTTCTCCTTGAGAAGCTCCTTCTGCGCCTTGATAAATTCAAAGTCATTCTCATTGATGATATTGGCTATGTGAGGAAAAGCGAGGCAGAAACCCATGTACTCTTTGAACTCATTGCCCACCGTTACGAAACTGGAAGCATGATAATAACAGCTAACCATCCCTTCAGTGACTGGGATAAAATATTTTCAGATACCATGATGACGGTTGCTGCCATAGATAGATTGGTTCACCACGGTATCATCATGGAAATACAGGCGGAGAGTTTCCGCAAAAAACAGGCTATGGAGCGTAATTCTCAACTAAAAGTACCAGACGACCTCTCGACCAGGAGGGTTTGTTAATGGTTATATCGCAGTAAAAACGTTCTTGTTTGAATGTTGTACACGTTTTTCAAAAAAAACACTAAAATTTAGAGTTTTTATTTGAAATCCGTGTACGTAATTCAATTATTTCCAGTATAGGAGTTAATAAATGCGAGGTGGCAAACGTACGGGAGCTGGGCGTAAAAAGAAACCAGCACACTTAAAACGTGAGCTATTAACGATTCGTTTACCAGCATGGATTATTTCACAGTTAAAGCAGAAAGGTGAAATTGCCTATTTGATTGAGAATCAATTAGTTCAAAGTAATTTTCTTGATATTCCAGAAGATTACGACATTAACCATTAAACAAAAAGGAGGTCATTGGCAGTAATATACTGATAATTATTCTACAATGATGGTGTTTAAAACGATACCAGCAGTACAACTATACGGCTTGCTTCGCTCGCCGTAAGTAGGTTTAACGCATTGAGGACCCAAGAATGGGCTGGAAGACGAAAGGTTGGGCATATAAATACCCAGGCTCCCATTCTCAAGTCACTCACTACGGTGTTCGGGTCGCTCCTCAGCGTTGCCCTATCCTCCGGGTGAGCATTGAAAGAATAGCAGATGCCGTTAAATTGTTAAAGTAGATTCCGTTTGCAGAGCAGAAAGAAATTATAACAGGGCTACAAATATTGCAACTAATGGACTGGAAAAGGAAAGGAAAAAACGATTGAAAAAAACCGGACAAGATAATTGTCGCGAACCGGACAAAGTAATTGACATTTAATA
>JAOZQU010000104.1 GCA_029932055.1 Desulfocapsa sp. | reverse complement strand
TCCTTGACCTCTTATGCAGCGAAAAGCATATTGACGCCAGACAAATACCAGGAAAAATTATTTGGGATAAAAAGGTATCCTTTTCAACCATTTCCGGAATGATCTATAAAAAAATTGGTGTACAGTTTGGCCAACTCTCTCCGACACAAGAAAAAATGTTTAATGCCCTTCTCTCACATTAAACGAACCCCACATATCACTACAAAGTCACAACTCGAATCGCCAAACACATCAAAATAACGCCAAAAGTTTTATTCAGTAAACCTGTCTTCGGCCGTAAAAAGCCAAGCACCCGTGAATGTGACAGAGACAGGGCAACAAAAAGATACCAAACCGCATCAATCACAGCAGCAGTTAAAGCCATGAGTATTTTTTCTCCCAACCCGGCATGGGCTGAGACAAACTGACTGAAAAGGGCAGCAAAGAAAATGGCCAGTTTGGGATTGAGAAAAGCGGTGAGGAAACCTGAACGCACCCCATTCACCTGACACAAAGGATCTGCTTCCTGCTGAACCGTCTCAGCAAGCCCCTGATGCCCGGATGACAAAGATTGATAACCAAGGTAAGCCAGAAAAAAAGCTCCCAACCACTGAACAATCGTAAAAAGCCACGGGCTGCCGGCAAGCAGAACTGCCAGACCTGCTGCTGTGGCAAAGGCATAAAGCCCAACTCCAAAGCCATGGGCCAGGGCAGTTTTTACTCCCTCAGAGCGCCCACCGGCTAAGGTGTTTTTTAAAACAATAGCCAAACTTGGACCGGGCGACATGGCCCCCAGGATACAGATGGTGGCTAAAGAAAGCCAGGCTGTCAACGTCATAGTCTAAAACTCACCTCCTTTGCAATTGCTGAATTTCATCCAACTGCTTCTGTCCACACTCCTGACAGTAGCCATGGCTGGATTTGAGATTCATTTTCCGATAAAAATACTGTTCTACTGAAAGCCATTCTCCTGCCCCTCTTTCGCAGCCGTCATCATCCCTGATTTTTCCACACTCACAACAAATGGGTAAAATATCTTCATAAAACCGTATTTTTTCCTGTAATTCACTCTTTTCAAGGCAATTGGCAATACGGAGCAACAGTTCCTCATAATTATATGGCTTGAGAAGATAATCTACGGCACCGAGACGCAGGGCATTGATGGCTGAGTCAAGTTCACCGTAGCCGGTAAGGATAAAAACAGCCTGGTGAGGGTTAATCTCCCTGGCACTCTTCAAAACCTCTATGCCGCCAACCCCTTCCATCATCAAATCCGTAATAATCAAGTCATATTTTTTATCAAACATCTTAATGGCAGTTTCCCCATCCTTTGCAGTATCCACCATGTATCCTTCATCCTGGAGATCCTGTTGCAGGCTTACCCGGATAATTTTTTCATCATCAACAATAAGTATCTTTTCTGCTGTCATGAACTTTCTCTTTCCTTATAATAATCTTAATCTAGACGTAAATATTCGGCTAGTACCAACCCGATTGCTTACATCTAGACAGGTAAACTCAAAATAAAAGTAGTACCTTTGTCCGGCTCCGATAGTGCAATTAATTTTCCACCATGGCCTCTGACAATTCCGTGGGATACCGACAAACCCAGCCCCGTACCCTTCACTGCCGATTTAGTGGTGAAAAAAGGTTCAAAAATACTCTCCATATCCTCGGATTTAATACCTGTTCCGGTATCATGGATGCTAATAACACAATCCTTTTCTTTCTGTTCCGTACTAATGGTAATCGTTCCACCTGAAGTCTGAATAGCCTCCTCACTGTTTTGCAGCAGATTCAAAATAACCTGTTTAATCTGATCTTCAACGGCACTCACAGTTATGGACTTCTCACTGAAATTTTTAATTACAATTATATTTTTGAGAGACAACTCTTTCTTTAAAAGCAGTAGTATTTCATCAATTGACCTGTGCAGATCAAATTTTTTCTTTATACCGCTGGTCGGTCGATTAAAGGACTGCAGATCCTGGATAAGGCGTTTCATTCTATCACACTCAGCTATTGCCATGGCCAGCAGCTTCTGATTGCCGTCTCCCAGAGCACTCTTTCGCTGTACCCTGTTCAACACATTCGTTACCCCGCACAGGGGATTATTAAACTCATGGGAAATAGACGCCACCAGGGAACCAATGGCACTTAATTTTTCAGCATGAACAAGTTGCTTTTGAGTTGTCTTTATTTCTTTAGTTTGTTCATCGACCATCTGTTGTAAATTTTCATTCAGTTCAGCCAGTTCCCTGGTTCTGGATTCAATAATCAAATCTTGCTGTTTATAGGCAGCCTCAAGGCTTTTCTGGCTCCCTTCCCGATTGTTTTCATACATAAAGGAAAAAAGAAAAACAGCAATAAAAGAGGGGATAAAACGAAGAGCGAAACTGGTAGTGTATACATCGACTATCGTTGACCGGCAGTCAACAATAAGAAAAAAACTGCGGGAATAAAAAGAATAAAAGTAGCGATGGTTCCGGCTTTAGTCCCCAGTAAAAAAAGTGCAATAAGAGGAAATGTATAGTACCACACGAACCCAGTAGAATCCACACCACCTGTCACAAAAACATACAGATAAAGACAGGCCATCACAATAACACCACAATAGCTGCAAAAAATATAATTCCCGCCAAAACGCATGAACACCAGGAGAGAAATTAAAAACAAAGCCGTAATAAAATCAACAACTGCTAAGATAATCGCGTTCTGAAGCAGGGCAATTACAGTAAGAATGACAAGGATACATATACCAACAAGCGCGAGACTGTACATTAATGAAGCTTTTCGAACCGCTTCCGCATCATCTCTGCCAACACTTGCGACAACGATATCCTCGAAAAGTTGCTTACTTTTTTTTATTATTCCAGGCATGTGCTCATGTTACTCCTGTCCATTTTCATTAGTGCCTTAGAAATTCTTTTCTTGTTTTCTCACCCCCTCAAAGGGGTGCTGACTTTTCATACGGTAAACTCAAAATAAAAGTCGTTCCTTTGCCCGGTTCAGATTCTACCTCTATTGTGCCATTATGACTTTCAATAATACCATGGGACACCGACAGCCCCAATCCCGTACCTTTGATAGCTGACTTAGTGGTGAAGAATGGCTCAAAAATATGTTTCATATGTTCGGCTCTTATACCTTCCCCACTGTCATGAACAGAGATAATAAAATTCTGGTCGCGTTGCCGGGTGTGGATGGTGATAGTACCCCCCTCTACCGGAAGAGCATCAACTGCATTTTTAAGCAGGTTCAGCAAAACCTGTCTGATCTGATCCTGGATTGCATTGAGAATTACCGGCCTGTTCATGTATTGCCTGGTTACTGTTGCCTTTTTTTTCTGAAATTCCTTTTTGAAAAATCTTAGCAGGTCTTCAATGGCCTTGTGGGGATCAAAATCACTTTTGCTGCCGCTGCTTGGCCGATTAAAACTCTGAAGATCCAGAATCATCCTCTTCATCCGTTCGCACACCGTCCGTGCAATCTGCAAGAGAGTCTTATCCTTGTCCTCCGGAGAAGTTTTACGATCAAGTCTGGCCAAAACATTAATAACTCCACACAGTGGATTGTTGAATTCATGGGCAATAGACCCGGATAGCACACCAATGGCGCTGAGTTTCTCTGCATGACGAAGCTGCTTTTGGGATTCAATCAATGCTTCTTGGGCCTTTTTAAAATCAGCCATATCGAAAAAAGTATTAATCAGTCCAATAAAACATCCATCTGTATCATAATGGGGTACGGAATGGATGGTGCAGAAAAACTTTTTCCCATTAATAAGCCCATTCAGCTGACGTTGGTAGGATTTATTTTCTTTGCTTAGCTGCTGAAGAGCACAATCGTAAGTATCAAAAAGATCACTCCCCCAGAAATCAAAGCCATTGCACTCCATGTCCTCTTCTGCGCTGACATGAAAATAGTCACAAAAGGCCTGATTAACACGGGTAATATAACATTCCGTTGAAACAAGACAAAGAGGAACAGCTGCATTAAAAAGCTGTTCCAGCTCACCATAAGCAGTGGAAAGATCCCGTTCCACTTTTTTCCTCCTCGTGATATCAAGCATCGTGAAGGTCACTCCGGCCTCAAGATCCTGCATGTCCGTGGGGGTGGAGCTAAGCAGAACATCAATAGTACAACCATCCTTACGCCGCATTTTGGTTTCAACCGTACCACTGCCGTATTTCTGGATTTGCCTGTACTTGTTCTCCCCAACAGAATGATAATCTGCATCACTGCAGTAAAGCATGCGAGAGTTCTGGTTCAGAAGTTCTTCTGCCGAATAGCCTGTAATCTGTTCCACCATGGGATTGAGCTTTGTGAGAACCCTGTTGCGAACCACCCCGATACCAGTGGGCGCTGCACGAAAAACAGATTGAAGCATCTGCTCACGCTGAAGAATATCTTTTGTCTGGTCAGCAACACGTTTCTCCAGTTCGTTATTCAGTTGCTGCAATTCTTTTTCATATGCTTTCTGCTCATTAATATCCTTGGCAACCAGAACAGTCCCATAAACCTCACCGTCAACAGAAAAAATAGGCGATGTACTCATTGAGAACCACCCCCCTAAATTTTTTTCATACAGAGTAAAATTGTGTACATGGCCATCTTTAAGAGTCCGGGTATGAGAACATTGGAGTGAGGGCTGAGTCATTCCATGAATTATTTCATAGCAGTGTCGACCGATACACTGTCTAGGCGCAAGTTTCAGCTTCTTTGCCAATGCTCGATTGACCTTAATAATTTTATAATCTCTATCAAGGAAAGCAATCAATTCAGAAACCGAATCAAAAATCTGCTGCCATTCATTTTTGGATTGAATTATTTCATTCTGAATATTTTTCTGTGCTGTTATATCCCTGGCAAAATGCGAGTAGCCTGTCAGCTCCCCCTGAGAAGAAATAATACCTATCACAGTGGATTCAATATGACGGATCCCATCCTCCCGTTCCTGCTCCAGACAAAAACAGTATTCTCCCTTTTGACGAACCTCCTCAATGGCTGTTTCAAAACGATCAAATGATATATTCTTCTGAGAATGAATCTCCTGCACTGTCCTGCCAACTACTTCCGAAGCTTCATAACCAAACAAATGCTCAGCCATGGAA
The DNA here is from genome assembly GCA_029932055.1 of Desulfocapsa sp. Lineage (GTDB taxonomy): Bacteria > Desulfobacterota > Desulfobulbia > Desulfobulbales > Desulfocapsaceae > Desulfocapsa. The sequence continues at coordinate 7,164 of JAOZQU010000104.1, read as the reverse complement.
TTATAATAGGTGACCCGAAAATCAAGGTCCATAGTGACAATTGCCATGCCATTGGCATTTCTGAGAACACTCTCAAAGAGAATATTTTTCTCAAGCAATTGCTTTTCCGCGGCTCGACGCTCTTTGATTTCTGTTTCAAGCTGTTCAAGGATCACATGGGAGTCTATTTGACTCATTGTGTGCACCATATTATTAAGGAGAATCTACATAAAGATCTCAACACCTGACAACAGCCCTATCTACAATAACTAAAACAGACAAAAAGCAGTGTCGCAACCCTAAAAAAACAGAGTTAAAATGCAGTATGGAACTATGTGTTTTTGTGGCTATGGTGGGATAGAAAAAAGTTGCCTTTTCAGGTGGTAGGAAAAGAAAGAAGATACGTTCTCAAGTTGATTTTTTGACTATTAATACCTAGCTTTTTTCGTAAATTAAGGCGATAAAACTCCACGGTACCTAGAGTTAAAGATAGAAGTTCTGCAATATCTTTACTGGTTCGTCCCTGCCTGACAAGATTTGCCACCTGTATTTCTCTCGGAGTCAGGTTGAGCAACACGGAAGAGAGTTGTTTACTGAAGGTAGAGGTAATTTTATGGATATTCGTTTCAATCATTGTGGCATAAAGCGCACATTTCCTGTCTTTCACTTCCTCTTTGAGAAAATCCAGGTAAGGAAGGACATTCTGTTTTAAATTGTTACTGATAGTCTCTTCAATCTCTTCTTTACTTTTCTTGTGTTGTTCCAACAAAACTCTCAAGGTTATATTACTGTCTGATATCTCCATATTTTTCACCTGGAGTTCCATTGTCCGCTCCTGAACTTTTTTTTTCCAGTTCAGCATGGGATTGACGCAGCCTTCTTTCAGTTTCTTTGAGCTCTACCCGTAATTGTCTCTTTTCAAGACAACGGGTCAGACGAAAAAAAAGTTCTTCGTGTTTGTAGGGCTTAAGCAAATAGTCATCCGCACCTCCACGAAGTGCTTCGACAACTGATTCAACATTGCCATACCCGGTCAAGAGGATAATGCTACACGTTGGATCAAGCCGATTGGCTTCCCCCATAACCTGCATCCCGTCAACCTCTTCCATAAACAGATCAGTAATAATTAAATCATACGACTTTTCGGCAAGACAGACACAGGCGTGACGACCATCTACTGCTGTATCCACCTCATAACCGGCATCCTGTAGATCACTGCTGACAGTCAGTCGAAGAATTTCTTCATCGTCCACTAATAATATTTTGGCTTTGGTCATTTAGTTACAGTAAAGGGAGGAAATAAGGGGAGGATTGTGTCTAGTCCGTCAGGTTCATATATGGCCTGAATATATCAAGTATTCCTTAAAGACGAAGGGCTTTGAGGACTTCCTGAGTTGGTTTACCATCAGGCGCCATGCCCTGTCCCCTCTGAAATGCCTTGATTCCTTTTTTTGTATTGGAACCGAGATGACCATCAATGCCGCCGGAATAGAAACCTTTTTCCTTCAGCAATTCCTGCAATTCAAACTTTTCATCCACAGAAAGTGATCCGGCAGGCCTTGGCCAGGGCTGAACCATTCTATTTTTTCCGGCAAGCCTATCTGACAGCAAGCCAACAGCCAGGGCATAAAAATCAGAATTGTTATATCGTTTAAGAATAAAAAAATTACGAAGCATAAGAAAACCGGGGCCCTTTTCTCCAGCAATCATTTTCAGCTCAGCCTTTTCTTCCATCTCAGGAAACCCTGCTCCAGTCGGGCGCCGAAAGCCAAGTTTTTGCCACTGAGCAAGTGTTTTTATCTGCCCCTTCAAACCAGCCCCATTTGCTGGAACAGTCACTTCATATCCCCAGCTTTTTCCAGTACGCCATTTGTTAGTATGCAGCAAATTGGCAGCTGTTGCCAAAGCATCAGGAATGGAATGCCAGATATCCCGACGCCCGTCACCATCCATATCCACACCATAGGCCAGAAAACTTGTGGGAATAAACTGGGTATGCCCCATGGCACCTGCCCAGGAACCAGTTAGTTGCTCACGTGTTACATCTCCTGCCTGGATAATTTCAAGGGTTGCAACAAGCTGTGATCTTGCAAATTTCTGCCTCCGCTTATCAGCATAGGCAAGGGTTGCCAAAGCTCTTGGCACATAATGAAGACGAGAACTTCGAAGAAGAGCAGCACCATAGCTGGTTTCCATGGACCAGATAGCCAGCACCACGGAAGATTCCACGCCAAAACGATCCTCAACCTCATGCAGAAGCTTCTTGTACACTCCTGCCATGATACGACCATTAATAATGGATACAGGATTAACCCGAGCATCCAGATAATCCCAAATCTCGGTGGTAAATTCAGGCTGATAAGCTGCCTTTTCCAGCACCTTCTCATCCGGTGTTGTCACACCTGCAAAAGCCCGGTCATAGGTAGCGCGCGTTATACCGTTTTCTGCGGCAACCGAATAAAAAGAGTCAAGCCACTCCTTGAAAGATTGCTGCTCACCGGAAGCGGCAATAGATGTTTCCGCCTGTCCGGTCAGAACAAAACAACACACCAAAAGCACAATTCCTGAAAATTTAATAACTCTGTTCATGGCTACCTTTTGCAAAAAGAAAAAACTCAATTAGATTTACCTTTATAGCATAATTATATTCTTCATAGCCATCAATATGATGGCAGACATGGAAAAGCTTACTGCACAAATAAAACGTTTGTGTCCGAAAATCGCCAGCTATCATGAGAATGATACGTTACTATAAACCCATGAAGCAACTCACTGATTCGGACTACTGGCAGATCATCCTGCGTAGAGACCCACGCTATGACGGACGTTTCTACTGTGGTGTAACAACTACAAGAATCTATTGCCGTCCTGTTTGTCCTGCCAGGCCAAAACCCGAGAATATAGTCATTTTTAAAAGTCCCAGCGAAGCAGAAAAAGCAGGATACAGAGCTTGCCTCCGGTGCCGTCCTGATTTAGCACCAGGATGTAAAAGTATTAATACCGGTGAAAATATCGTTAACAATGGCCTACGCTTAATCGAAGAAACTGCAGGTGACAATCAAAGTGTGGAATTAATTGCTCAAACCCTTGGTGTATCCGAACGCCACCTGCGAAGAGTATTTGATAAACACTTAGGCGCCTCGCCCATTGAAATCATACAGACCCGCAGGTTGCATCTGGCAAAGCAACTTATCCTTGAAACCAGACAACCCATCAGTGAAATTGCTTTTGCGTCAGGTTTTAAGTCCATTCGAAGATTTAATGAATCCTTTAAAGCCTCCTATCGAGTGCCTCCTTCAAAATTCCGCAGCAAAAAAAGCCTGCCAGGTCAAAAAGAAAACGAAATCATATTAAGCCTTCTGGTACGAAAACCTTATGACTTTTTAAGCGTTCTTTCTTTTTTAAAAAGGCATGCTGCACACGGTATTGAAAAAGTAGGTACTGATTTTTATGAACGCTATATTCCCGGCAAACAATCACATTCAACCGTAAAAGTCACAATAAACAAAAAACAGGATGCCCTACTGGTCAGTTTGAAAGATTTTGAACTGGGACGGATTTGTCAGCTACTGGTGAAACTAAGAAGATTATTTGACGTCGACCATAACCCTGCACATCTGCCGCAAACACTACAGAACAGACAAGCCGGAGTACGTGTTCCTGGGAGCTTCAACCCCTTTGAAGTAGCAGTTTCAATTATTTTGAGTCAACTTATTTCAATCAAACAAGCCACCGGAAAACTCTCCCGACTGATACAACAATTTGGTACACCGATAAATAACAAAACGCTGTATCGTTTTCCGACTCCTGCAGAATTGATGAGCGCAGAAATTGAAGTAATAGGAATTACGAAAAGCAAAGCTGCTGCCATCAGAGCCTTGTCCTGCATAGTGCATAAAAAAGAATTTCACTTTTCTTACAGCTCGGATTTAGAAAAAACAAGAAAACAGTTACTTTCAATAAAAGGCATTGGTCCATGGACTACTGAAATGATCATGATGCGTTGTTTTAGTGATGCAGATGCATTACCCGAAAACGATCTCATCATTAAAAGAGCGCTGGAACAAAATCTGGTAGATGAAGCCCTGTGGAAAACAAATCATTCTTACATGACCCATCATATCTGGAATGAATTTGCAGAAACCCTCTCAAAACGGAAATCAACATGACAAAATATTACCAGACGTTCTCCTCCCCAATTGGCAGGGTACATATCATCGCTGACAACACATCTCTCAGATCCATAACCTTTGATTGCAATTGGCAAGCCGTAAACAAAACAGCGGGTGATATCAAACCTGAACACAATGGCATAACGGAGCAAACACTATCCCAGCTCCAGGAGTACTTTGCTGGCAAACGAACCGCATTTGATTTACCAATAGGCTTCAGGGGAACAGAATTCCAGCAACAAGCCTGGCAAGCCCTTTTATCAATACCCTATGGCGAAACACGCTCCTACTCAGAGCAGGCCAGGTTAATCGGGAACCCCAAGGCTGTCAGGGCAGTGGGAAGGGCAAATGGAATGAATCCCATTGCCATTGTTGTACCTTGCCATCGGGTTATAGGGAAATCCGGAAAATTAACAGGCTATGCAGGTGGTCTTGACATTAAATTTTTTTTGCTGGATCTGGAAAGCCAGGTAAATCCTAGGCCTCAAGCAGCCTTGCTTCAACAGCAGGACCAACCTGTTTCCAATCAACACAGGGACGATTGAAGGTTGCAATGTAAGTCAGCGGGCAGCCAAAAGCCGCGTCATCTATATAAATCTCGCCGTAGGCCTTTGGGCTCTTTGTCCAGGAATCCTGATCCGGATTACGATTGACTCCAAATAATTCAATATTATTTTTCTCAAAATATTGAACAGCATCTGTTAAGTATTCTTCGCCTTCAGCATCATCTGAACGCATGGTGAATAGAATAAGCTTTGCCCCCAGTTCCACCCAGCGCTGCATCCAATCCACAGCCAGCGGAACCGGATCACCGACATAGGGATAACGATGATCAACAACGGTTCCGTCAAAATCCACACATATATACATTTCTAATCCTGCTCTAAAAACAATGGCAGCTACTAACCATTATGTTTTTCAAGAATTTCCTCAATCCAGGCAAGCGCTGCAGCAACCTGGGGAAAACCAATGGTCGAGATCAGAAGTAACAAAGCATGCTGCAACTCATCTTCTGTAGCACCAGCTTCTAACGCTCGTCTGGCATGAGAACGCACCGCTCCGGTCGATCCCGATGAAGCTGCAACACCAAGCTGGATAAGTTCGGCAGTTTTTCCGTCAAGCGGGCCGGCTGTACGGATTGTTGAACCAAGATTTTCCACTGCGCTCAAAACTTCGGGAAACCGTTCCTGTAAGCGCTGATAATGTTTTGGACCTTTTTTCTCAGACATGTGATGTACCTCTCTACAGTAAAAGTAATGTGTATTTCATGAAAAAATTGTGTATGAACTTTAGTGCGTTATAAATTCTTTCGAAGTCGGAGTTTATACCCTGGTTCTTTAGGGTGCTTATCTCGTGTTTTTTTAAAAGAATTTGGTGAAGGTACTTACAGCGGCTTACAGTTCATCACCGATGCTAGAAAGTCAATCCATTTTTACTCTTGAATTCAACATCCGGCAACGGTGGTATACTCTCAGAAACTTTTATGCCATATCTTTTACTGACCCTCAGTGCCCTTTTCTGGTCCGGAAATTTTGTTTTAAGCCGTGGAATGCATGCAGAAATCCCGCCAGTCAGCCTTGCCTTCTGGCGCTGGATCATAGCTCTCATAATCATTGCTCCTTTTGGCCTGCGGCGTGTATACAAGCAGCGAGCCTTACTCAGGCAACATAGCCGTTTTATGCTCTTTCAAGGCCTTTTGGGTGTTACAGGCTTCAACACTCTTATTTATATTGCCATGCAGTCTACTACTGCCATCAACGCGGTACTGGTAAATTCCTGTATCCCGGTGATCATTGTTATCATTTCCTGGATAGTCTATCGGGAACGCTTGAGTATAAAGCAATCTCTTGGGGTACTCATTTCTCTCAGCGGTGTATTACTGATTATTGCAAAGGGTGATGTGGCGGCCTTACAGCAGTTAACATTTAATCAGGGCGACCTGCTGGTACTGGCAGCAGCCCTTGTCTGGGCTTTTTACTCAGCCAATTTGAGAAATTATCCGCAAGGACTGCATTCAATTGCCTATCAAACCGGTATAATGCTTGTGGGACTAGTTTTTCTTATTCCCTGCTATTTGTTTGAAATACAGAGCGGAAAACAGATACAGATAAATATCGCCACTACTTTAACCATAGGATATGTGGCTCTGTTCGCCTCAGTTCTTGCCTTTATCTGCTGGACTCGGGCAATCAGAGAGGTGGGTGCAAATCGAGCCGGACCGTTTATCCATCTCATGCCGGTATTCAGTACTATCCTGGCTATTATCTTTTTAGATGAATCCTTGTTGGGCTATCATGTTCGGGGTATGTTTCTGGTCTTCACCGGCATTTTCATAACCACTTTTTCAATCAGTAAACAAAAGATGAATCCTGACTCTTCTCAGTGAAAAGGAAAGATTTGGATAGTCCATTATTTGAGAGATTAGAATTGAAGATGAACAGTACTTTTACAAAATGGTTAGCATTTTATCTGGCTAGTTGTTTTTTGGCAATATCTTTTGAAGAGATCCACTCCGCAATTCAAGCAATTCTTATTGTCCATGAAGCACCTGTTACTTATTTAGAAAAGTGTTAACCATATTCTCAAGATTTGGTTCCATCCGACCTTGAAGAACCTGCTCCAATGCAAAGCCAACTGCAAAAAGTTTGGGTTCAGAGAGATAATCGCCGGAGAGTATCAGGCCAGTCGGTTGTCCGGTGACATCAAGTCCTGCAGGAATTGTAAGAGCAGGGATACCAGCGGCACCTGCATTATTTGAATATGATGTAGCGGTGACTACAACATCAACATCATATTTGGCAAGTATAGCTTTCATCCAGGCTCTGGCGTAGGCCTGTGCCTCACCGACAAGACGCGCATATTCTTCTTCCGTCTGTTCACTGTTTACCGACCACTCAACATAATGCTGATTATAGGGAGCACGGTTAGCCATATCTTTTTTGTTAAATTCAATCACTTCTCTGGTTGTGGATATGGGGGCTGGTTTATTAAGTCCCTTGAAAAAAGCATTCAA
>JAOZQU010000319.1 GCA_029932055.1 Desulfocapsa sp. | reverse complement strand
GCTGGTTTGTCGATTTATTTTCAAAATGCCCGAGGCTTATATGAAATATCCAGATAAAAAGTTCTGACAAAAAAATCAAACCCAGCCTTTCACAAAAGACTTATCAGTAAGGGCAGTCACACCATAATTACACTACATAATGAGCCATAATAAAAAAAACTGCTACATATAGTGCAAAACGAACCAAGACGCATTTAAGAGATTCTTTAACCACGTGTTTTAGCAATAGGAAAATTAGTGTTTTTCTCCCCCCCTGCCTTGACAATTGTTTTTATTTATGTCCTTAATATAGTCATATCATTTAGTGTCTGTAATCCTATTACATAATAAGAATGCAGATATAAATATCTTTCTCATGCAAACAAATAGATAATCATGAACCTGCCTTTCCTTTCCAGAGAAGACCTTGTTGTCGGTATCGATATCGGCTCGCATGCTATCAAGGTCTGCCTGCTCAAACGAACAGACAAGGCCTATGCAGTCGTCAACCTCGGCAGTGCAACACTTCCGGAAGGGGCAGTGGATGACGGAACCTTGAACGACCCTGAAATTGTAGGAAAAACAATTGCGGAGCTCTTTAAGAATCTCAAAATAAAGCAAAAAAAGGTTGGTTTTTCCATATCCGGATATTCTGTAATAGTAAAAAAAGTCAATCTCAACGTGATGTCAGAAGAAGAACTGGAAGAACATATCCAATCTGAAGCAGAGCAATACATCCCCTTTGATATTGACGATGTATACCTTGATTTTCAGGATCTTAAAACCAATAAAGATGGCGACGATCGCACAGATGTTATGCTGGTTGCAGCCAAAAAAGAAATTGTTGATGATTATCTGGAAATGCTGGAAGATTTAAATCTTAAACCGGTCATTGTAGATGTAGATGGTTTTGCACTTGAGAACACCTACGAATACAACTATCCGAAAGACGAAAATGTTGCCTTGGTTGACATTGGTGCATCAAAAATGAACATCAATATTATTTCTAAAGGAACTTCAGTGGTTGCCCGAGACGTTGTAGTAGGAAGTCGCCAGCTGACGGAACAGATACAGTCCGCTTTTGATCTCGAATTTGAGGATGCAGAAGCGTTAAAGCTTGGCCATCTCCCAGCGGAAGACAAACAGCAGGAAATAGAAGAAATTTTTTCATCAACCTGTACCCAGTGGGTACTGGAAATCAAAAAAGCGATTGATCTCTACCACGCCAATCACTCTGATGCCCCACTCACTCGCTTGGTGCTCAGTGGTGGTGGTTCAAAAGTTTCCGGTCTTGTTGATTTTCTAGCAAATGAGACTAATTTAGTGGTGGAACTGTTCAATCCATTCAGCAACATGACAGTCAACTCGAAAAAAATAGACCCTGATTATCTGAATAGTGTTGGCCCGGAAATGGCAATTGCCACAGGGATAGCCATCCGTCCATCAGTTATATAGGCTGTAAATATGCTCAGAATTAATCTCCTTCCCATACGTCAGCTGAAGAAACGTGCAAAAGCGCGTAACCAGATAATCAGTTTCGTCACACTGTTTATCTTCCTTCTCCTTATATTAGGAGCAGTGGGCTTTCTCCAGACCACCAAAATAAATACTATTGAGTCTTCGATAACAAAACTGAAAAAAGAAAAACAAAAATATGCGCCTATTCTTGCTGAAATGAAGCGCCTGGAAAAAGCAAAAAAAGATCTTGAGAATAAAATAAGCATCATCAAAAAATTAAAGAGAGACTCATCCACCACCGTTCATATTCTTGACGAAGTGGCAAACAAAGTTGACTCTAAACGAATGTGGCTTAAATCTCTTAAACAAGAGGGATCTAACCTGTCTCTATCTGGTGTTGCTCTTGATAACAGAACGGTAGCGCAGTTCATGGATGCACTGAAAGAATCGCCATATATCAGTGTAGTAAACCTCTCTAATGCTTCTCTGACACAGGTATCTGGTCGAGACCTAAAGAGTTTTACCTTAGCCTGTTCCATCGTAAGCCCAAAAGAAACGACTCAAAAAGAAAAAATTGCAAAATAGAACCCATACTGAAAACTGCGGGATATGAAAAATACTAACGCATTTGCGACCTTCATAGACGAAAAGTACATTCCGCTTGATCAAAAGCCAAAAATTGCTATTGCGGTTGTTCTGTTTCTGCTTCCAGTAGTGCTCTTTTATTTCTTCTGGTTTCAACCACAAAACGAAACAACAACAACACTGCTAACACAAAAAGAAACCCTCACCAAAGAGTTGCAAAAGGCAAAAACAAAAGCAGCTAACCGTGCAAAATTACAGGCCGAGCTGGATGCTACTGAGGCACGTTTTGAAGAAACAGCGACACTCCTGCCAAAAGAGAAAGAAATCCCAAGCCTTCTGACAAACATTTCGGCACTGGGACGTGGCTCCGGATTGGACTTTCTCACCTTCAAACCAGGCCCTGACGTTCTCAAAGATTTTTATTCTGAAATCCCTGTTGATATTAAAGTTCGTGGTCCATACCATAACATGGGCATATTCCTTGATCAGGTCAGTAAACTGGATCGAATAGTGACTGTTTCCAATATCAATATGGGGGGGCCCAGGCAAGAAGGCTCTGAAATGCTGTTGAATTCAAATTGTCGTCTTGTCACATACAGATTTACCAATAAAAAAGTCAGCAAACCTACAGACAAAAAGAAAAAGAAAAAACGAAAAAAATAAGATTCCCGGCCTATGAAAACACAAACTTCAAATACAAGGCAACTCATAGCCATGGCCTTACCGGTTATATTGTTTGGAACCACATGCGTTGCACAGGTAGCGCTTGCTATTCCTTCACCTTCACAGGCAGAAGGGGGATCTGCAGCAATAAACGCATTGCCTGAACAGTCATCCGAAAATAGTTTTGAGTATCTTATTGAAAACAGGCCGGATCCCTTTGCTCCATTTATAACAGAAAAAGCAACTTCTGTGAATATTGACGAGATTATCCCTACCGAAGAACGATTATCAGGTATGCAACTCTTCGAACCCGGACAATTAAATCTTGTAGCTATTATCATGGCGGAAGACAATGATTTTGCCATGGCTGAGGATACAACAGGAAAAGGATATATTATACGTAAAGGTATGAAAATTGGTAAACGGGGAACCATCACCGCAATTCAAACCAATGAAGTCATTATTGAAGAGACCGCTTTTACCAGGGCCGGCAAAAAATTAACAAGCAAAATCGTGATGCTCCTCAAGAAAGAGGGAGAAGAATAAACAATGCATAAGAAACTCTCCACATA
>JAOZQU010000318.1 GCA_029932055.1 Desulfocapsa sp. | reverse complement strand
AAATTCGCTCAAAAGACCGGTTACACTGCAGTGTAACCGGTCTTTTGCGTTCTGCCGTTAAAAATTTCGGAACCACTTTTCTCATCTTAGCTTGGAGGCGCGTTTTCCCCTGGTACTTTCCTGATGGAAAGCGATTGTTTACCCCTTGTGTATGAGATGAAACGAAAAAATTAACACACCAAATGAATGACTCTTCACCCATGGAATAACAAAATTATATTGTTTTTTTACGTAGATCATTTAGTTTATATCTAACTATGTATTAATAAAGTTGTTTTGTGTCAAAGTGTATGCTTTCTCCTGTAATAAATATACACGGTATATAATTCTTACATTAATACTATTGTTTTTGTTTTTTTCGTCATGTTGGTGATCGTTTTGGCTTCTGTAAAATCAGCCATGCGTAACGTGTCTAAAAACCCGCCGTTTCCTTGTGATTTAATTTGAATTTATACAGGTTCAATGACATCAGTCTCAAGTGGAAACTTATTCTACCCTTCCTTTTTCTTACGGTGATGGGAGCTACCTCCCTCTTTGTCGTTTCATATCAATTCCAAGACAACCTTACGCACGTTAGCGAAGAAAAACGATTGAGAAATCTGTATCATTTTTTTTTAAATGACATCGATTTAAAAAAGAATATGGCAATGAGCCTTGCTGCTGTGGTTGCCCAAACCTGTGATATCGCAGAAGCATTCGCCCATCGTGATCGTGAACGATTGATTGAACTTCTCAAGCCTACTTACGACACCTTACATAAAGATTTTAATGTTCAGCAGTTTCATTTTCATACCGAACACGCCACCTCTTTTCTGCGTCTTCATGCGCTGGATAACTTGGAATGTTGTGGGGAGGTCATGGAATCTTTCAGGGAGGATATCACCGAAGCTTTTGAAACCTGTCACGGTTGTGGCGGAGTAGAGTTGGGAACTTTTGGACTTAGCATAAGAAGTGTTGTTCCAGTATATTACGAGAAGAAAATCGTCGGAACTCTTGAAATAGGACTTTCCATAGAAGAGCCTTTTTTGGAAAATTTTAAAAAGCACTATGGAGCAGATGTCATTCTTTATGTTGAAGAAGAACCTGATACCTGCAACCTGAAAGTTCTTGCATCAACCCTTGCAAATGATGATTCTGAAGCTGAATTATTAAATCCTTGCTTTGTTTCAGGTGAGCAATTGCTTCATACAGGAAAAATGGATGGCCGTGATATGGTTATGATTTCGGGGCCTATATATGATTTTTCATCCGACATCAGGGCAGTGGTGGAAATTGTTGTTGACAGAAGTCCGACACAGGCCTTGCTTAAACAGTATGCCGCTATAGCCGCCACAATAGCTCTGATTGGCCTTGTACTGTCGACACATTTTGTCTGGTTGGTCTCTGGATTGTTTTGTGAACGAATTGAAGCAGTTGTTAAGGGAGCTCAGGAAATTGCCACAGGCAGCCGTAAGCACATTGAGGTGAAAGGTCGTGACGAGCTTAGCTGGATGGCTTTATCGATTAATCAAATGCTCACTTCTCTGGAAGTATCACGAAATAAACTCAGTGAGTATGCACGTGATCTTGAGGTCATGGTCGATGAGCGCACCAAAAGCCTTAAAGAGTCGGAAACAACGTATCGTACCTTGGTCGAAAATGTTCCAATAATTGTCTATATGTCCATGGCTGATGGAACAACTGTATTTTTAAATAAATATATTGAACAAATGTTGGGCAAAACGCCGGAACAGTTGAGCGGTAAGCACCAGCTTTGGGATAACTACATTCATCCTGGCGACAGAGACCGGGTTATTCACTGCAGAGAAGATGGTTTGAGAAACGGAAAGGATCTTAATGTTGACTACAGAATTATAAAAAATAATGGGCAAATTGTATATGCAGCAGATCATGCGGTGGCAGTATTTGATGAAAATAACGAATTTGTCAGGATGGACGGCATTATCGTAGACGTATCAGTACAAAAACAACTTCATGAAGAGCGTCTCCAAGCGGAAGAGCTAGAGACTCTCAGCCAGATCTCATCTCGACTGGCCCATGAACTTCGGAATCCTCTCACTTCCATAGGAGGATTGACAAGAATTTTACTCAAATCATTTGATGTTGATGACCCAAGAAGGAAAAAAGCGAATTTGATCATTGGACAGGTTATAAAACTTGAGAAGATTTTACAGATGATATTGACGTACCTTGGTCCTCAAGCTATAGAGCTGGATATCGCTAATTTAAACGCCGTAGTCTCTGAGGCCGTTGAAAGAATAAACATGGATTTTGGGGACAAAAATTTTTCTGTTAAATTATCCCTCGATGCGACTATGAGTGACTTAGAACTTGACGCTGGTCAGTTTAAGAACTGTATGATTTCACTTATAGAAAATGCCTTTTTTAGAATGCATAAAATTGGGGAAGTTAAGGTGTGGACAAAGAGAATTGGTGAACATGCAACGGTTACTCTTTCGTATAATGTACCCTATATAACTGATCATGACATAAGTGATTTTTTCTATCCATTTACAGTACCTTACCCATTTGAGGACAGTGACGCTCATGAAGCTGTCATGGATATCCCTATTTGCAAGCGGATTATTCACAATCATTGCGGGATAATAACAGTAAATGAAAGAGGCGACAATAATCTGTGGATCGATATCTCACTTCCCTTAGAGCGATAGTAAAAAAGTCTGGTATTCTTTTTTCTCGTAACTATTCAGCAGGTAAGTACAGCAACTCCTAGTTGCTGCTCAATAGTTAGCAATTCACCGCGGGCTGCAATTTGCTAACCCTTACCTTTTTTTTGATTGCACCTGTGCAAGTATTTGCAACATAACAGATTGCGTATCTGCAATCTATTACACTTCCTATAACAGAGCAACTGCCTGATTTTATGTACCTACTAATATGGCACACGAAATGCAGCTATGCAGATAGATTCTGATTTACTCGTAGAGCATTCGGCGTTCAACTATATGGGGTTTGTGCGTTGATATGCAAAAAATATTGTCCTGCTGATGACAATTATAATGTCCGGTTGGTGGCAATTATTATGGCCGATTGTCTTCGGTACATATCGGCACAATAGACACCCCCCTCAATCGGGGAGGTTTTCAGTGTCTGGTAAATTCATCAATTCTGAGCAGATTAAAGTATACAAGGCAGCATGCAACAAAGGAAAAATACAGAAAGGTGCAGCGGCCATGACAATTACATATGAGTAAACTGAGCGGGCAAAGTAGTTGTCATCAATCGGACAAGATAAACAACAGGC